>JBBRIY010000319.1:0-3655 GCA_038220215.1 Propionibacteriales bacterium | reverse complement strand
GTGGTGGACGCCACCACCCCAGCTCCCGCCTCCCATCTGAATTGGAGCTGCAATGTCCGACAAAGCCCGGCTCAACGTGGGCATGGTGGGCTACGCCTTCATGGGGAAGGCTCACTCCCACGCCTGGATGACCGCCCCCCGCTTCTTCGACCTCCCCCTCGGAGTGGGCATGACAGCCCTGTGCGGCCGCAATGGCGCGCGCACGGAGGCTGCCGCTGCCAACCTCGGCTGGGCCTCGGTCGAGACCGACTGGCACGACCTGATCGCCCGCGACGACATCGACCTGATCGACATCTGCACGCCCGGTGACTCGCACGCGGAGATCGCGATCGCGGCACTGCGTGCCGGCAAGCACGTGCTTTGCGAGAAGCCCCTCGCCAATACCGTCGCCGAAGCCGAGGCCATGAGTGCGGCGGCCGCGGAGGCCGCCGAACACGGTGTGCTCTCGATGGTGGGCTTCACCAACCGCCGTGTCCCGGCCATCGCCCTGGCCCGGGGCATGATCGCCGACGGGCGCCTCGGCGCCATCCGGCAGGTGCGGGCCAGCTACCAGCAGGACTGGATCGTCGACCCGAAGGTGCCACTGGCCTGGCGGTTGCAGAAGGACCGAGCTGGCTCCGGCTCGCTCGGCGACATCGGCGCACACATCGCCGACCTCGCACAGTTCCTGCTCGACGACCGGATCGTTTCTACCTCGGGCACGCTCGAGACCTTCATCAAGACCCGCCCGATCCAGGCGGACGGTACCGGCCTGGCCGGCGCCAAGGCCGGCGAGGGGTTCGGGGAGGTGACCGTCGACGACGCGGCCTGGTTCCTGGGACGGTTCGCCGGGGGAGCCGTCGGGTCCTTTGAGGCCACCCGGTTCGCCACCGGACGCAAGAACGCGCTCACCATCGAGGTGAACGGCGCGGACGGCAGCCTGGTGTGGAACCTGGAGGACCTCAACGTCCTGCACTACTACGACAACCACCTGCCCGCAGTCGAGGCCGGCTTCCGCCGCATCCTCGCCACCGAGCCGGAAACCCCCTACTACTCGGCCTGGTGGCCGGCTGGCCACACCATCGGGTGGGAGCACGGCTTCATCCACGAGGTCTACGACCTCGTCACGGCGATCGCGGCCGGCGTACAACCCACGCCGTCCTTCGCCGACGGCCTGTACGTCCAGAAGGTGCTTGACGCGGTGGAACGGTCCTCCGCCCGCAACAGCGCCTGGCTGGACGTCTGAGCCGGCACCCCCGTCAACGCAACCGAACGAAAGGATCTCCACCATGGCTCGACCCGTCACCCTCTTCACCGGCCAGTGGGCCGACCTGCCCTTCGAGGAGGTCGCACGTCTCGCCTCGGGCTGGGGCTTCGACGGCCTGGAGATCGCCTGCTGGGGCGATCACCTGGACGTGTCGCGAGGCGCGACCGATGACGACTACATCGCCGACCGGCTCGCCATCTTGGCGAAGTACAACCTCAAGGTGTTCACCATCTCCAACCACCTCACGGGCCAGGCCGTCTGCGACGACCCGATCGACGAGCGCCACCACGACATGTTGCCCGACGTGGTGTGGGGCGACGGCGAGCCCGAGGGCGTCCGGCAGCGGGCTGCGGAGGCGATGATGAACACCGCGCGGACGGCCCAGCGGCTGGGCGTGAAGACCGTCGTCGGGTTCACCGGATCCGCGATCTGGAAGTACCTGGCCATGTTCCCGCCGGCACGGGACGACCTTGTCGAGGCGGGCTGGGTCGACTTCAAGAAGCGGTGGGATCCGATTCTCGACGTGTTCGCCGAGTGTGGGGTCCGGTTCGCTGCCGAAGTGCACCCCAGCGAGCTGGCCTACGACTACTGGACGACGCAGAAGATGCTGGAGACCATCGACCGGCCAGAACTGGGGATCAACTGGGATCCCAGCCACATGGTCTGGCAGGACCTCGACCCGGCAGTGTTCCTCGCCGACTTCGCGGACAAGATCTACCACGTCCATGCCAAGGACTCGAAGAAGAACCTGAACGGCCGCAACGGCCGGCTCAGCTCACACCTGCCGTGGGCCGACCCCCGGCGCGGGTGGGACTTCGTCTCCGTCGGCCACGGCGACGTGCCTTGGGAGTCGTGCTTCCGGATGCTGAATCACATCGGCTACTCCGGACCGATCTCCGTCGAGTGGGAGGACGCGGGCATGGACCGGCTCCGGGGTGCACCCGAGGCTCTGGGCTTTGTCCGCTCGAAGTTGTGGGAGCCACCCGCCGCGGCTTTCGACGCGGCCTTCGCCAACAAGTAGAACCGCCCACTGCAGCAGGTGGCCCGCGACCCCCCGCGGGCCACCTGTTCCCCGTGCGGTCGGGGCTTGCCTGCCAGGGAACGGCACAGGCGTCGCCTGGGTCCCGGTGTCGCTTAGACTCCCGGGAAAGGAGGCCCCGTGGAGTTGGACCAGGTTCTGTTGCTTGGTGCCATTGTCCTGCTCGCTGCGGTTCTCGCCGCCCGCCTGGGTTCCCGCCTCGGATTGCCGTCGCTGCTGATCTTTCTCGCCCTCGGCATCCTGATCGGGCAGACGTGGATTCCGTTCAACGACGCGGTGACCGCGCACACCCTCGGCTATGCAGCCCTCGTGCTGATCCTCGCCGAGGGGGGCTACACCACCCGCTGGGAGGACATCCGTGGCGCCCTGCCACAGGCCATCCTGCTGGCAACGCTCGGCGTCGGCGTTTCGGTCGTGCTGGTATCGGTGTTCGCGCACTTCGTCCTGGGGTTGCCGCTGCCGGTGGCCGTCCTGCTGGGCGCCATCCTGTCCCCGACGGACTCGGCTGCCGTGTTCTCGGTGTTGCGGCGCGTTCCGCTCCCGGCCCGCGTGCGAGCTGTCGTCGAAGGCGAGTCCGGCTTCAACGACGCACCGATCGTGCTGCTGGTGACGGTGGCCACCGCATGGTCGCTGGGCGTCGGACCGGAGGGAGGAGCGCCGCTGCTCGTCCTCACGATCATCGCGCAGCTTGCCGCCGGCGTCGCCGTGGGAATCGCGATCGGCATGATCGGTGTGCAGGTCATGCGACGCATCGCGCTCCCCGCGTCCGGGTTGTACCCCCTGGCCGGCCTCGCCTGGGCAGTGCTCGCCTACGGGACCGGGGCGTCGTTGCACGTCTCAGGGTTCGCTGCGGTCTACGTCGCCGCGATGGTGCTCGGCAACGGCAAGCTGCCGCACCGCAACGCCACCCGCTCGTTCGCCGAGGGCATCGGCTGGGTGGCCCAGATCGGGTTGTTCGTGATGCTGGGCATGCTGAGCAACCCGCAGCAGATCTCGCTCCGGGCGCTGGCGTTCGGGCTCGGCGCGGGTGCTTTCGCCACCTTTGTGGCACGACCCTTGTCGGTAATCGCCTGCGTCAGCTGGTTCCGGGTGCCGTGGCGCGAACAGGCCTTCGTCTCGTGGGCCGGATTACGCGGGGCGGTGCCGATCATCATGGCCACCGTGCCGCTGGCCGCTGGGGCCCCGCAGGCCGGTGAGCTTTTCGACATGGTGTTCGCCTTCGTGATCGTGTTCACCGTGCTGCAGGCACCGACGCTCCCGTGGGTTGCGCGAAAGCTGGGTGTCGCCGACGGCGAGGAGGCCACCGACGTCGAGATCGAGTTCGCGCCGCTCGACACGATCAAGGCCGACATGATGCAGGTGCACATCCC
>JBBRIY010000318.1:0-3655 GCA_038220215.1 Propionibacteriales bacterium | reverse complement strand
CCCGGCTTCGACGACAGCGGGTGGGACGACATCGCCGTCCCGTCCCACTGGGTGCTGCAGCGGGATGGCGAGTGGGGCTCGCCGATCTACACCAACGTGGTCTACCCGTTCCCGGTCGACCCACCGTTCGTGCCGGACGCGAACCCGACCGGCGACCACCGGAGAAGTTTCGACCTGCCGGACGGCTTCGTGCCGGACGGCGGCCGCGCGCTGCTGCGCTTCTCCGGCGTGGACTCGCTCGCGGTCGTCCACCTCAACGGCGTCGAGGTCGGCGTCGTGCGGGGCAGCCGGCTGCCGCAGGAACTGGACGTCACGCCGGAACTCCTCATCGGTGCGAACGCGCTGCACGTGCGCGTCCACCAGTGGTCGGCGATGAGCTACCTCGAGGACCAGGACCAGTGGTGGCTGCCCGGCATCTTCCGTGAGGTCACGCTGCTGGCCCGGCCGGCGTCCGGGCTGGATGACGTGTGGCTGCGCGCGGACTACGACCCGTCCACCGGTGCGGGCACGCTCAGGCCCGAGGTCCGCGGTGGCTACCCCGCGCGGATCACCTGTGCGGAACTCGGACTGGACGCCACGCTGGACGCGCGCACCGACCGCCTCGAGGTAGGCCCCGTGGAGCCGTGGAGCGCCGACGTGCCGCGCCTGTACGACCTTGCGGTGTCCAACTCTGCAGAGACCGTGAAGCTGCGGGTCGGGTTCCGCCGTGTCGAGATCGACGGCAGCGCGTGGCTGGTGAACGGCCGCCGGCTGCGGCTGCGTGGCGTGAACCGGCACGAGTTCCACCGCACCACCGGACGGGTGTTCGATGCGGAGCAGGCCCGCCGTGACCTGATGCTGATGAAGCGGAGCAACCTGAACGCGATCCGTACCAGCCATTACCCGCCGCACCCGACCCTGCTCGACCTCGCCGACGAGCTCGGCTTCTGGGTGATCGACGAGTGCGACATCGAGACCCACGGCTTCGGGGCCCTCGACTGGGTCGGCAACCCCAGTGATGATCCCGCCTGGCGCGACTGCTACCTCGATCGCGTCGAGCGCATGGTCGAGCGCGACAAGAACCATCCCTGCATCGTCGCCTGGTCGCTGGGCAACGAGGCCGGAACGGGGGCGAACCTCGCAGCGATGAGCGCCTGGATCCACACCCGCGACCCCGGCCGTCCGGTGCATTACGAGGGCGACCACGCCGGTGACTACACCGACCTGAACTCCCGGATGTACCCGCCGACCGAAGAGCTGGAGGACCTGTGCGCCGGTATCGGCGACAACGGCTCCGGCGTCGAGGGGACGGCGGCGATGCTGCTGAACCGCCCGATGATCATGTGCGAGTACCTGCACGCCATGGGCAATGGCGCGGGTGGCATCGCCGGCTACGAGGCGGTGATCGACGCGCACCCGATGATCCATGGCGGTTTCGTCTGGGAGTGGCGGGACCACGGCCTGCTCACGCACACCGCCGACGGCACTCCCTACTTCGCCTATGGCGGTGATTTCGGCGAGGAACTCCACGACGGCAGTTTCGTCTGCGACGGCATGACGCTGGCCGACGGTACCCCCACCCCGATGCTGGCCGAGTATGCGGCCGTGGTGAGCCCGATCAAGCTGCAAGCCTTGGTCGCCGCGGGCCGGACAACCCTGACGGTGACGAACCTCCGGCACGCCGGGCATACCGGAGACCTCGAATTCGTCTGGACGCACGAACGCGCTGGGCACCGGGTGGCGTCAGGGTCGCTCACAGCTGTCGTCGCGCCGGGGAAATTCGTCACTCTCGACCTGCCGAGCATGGACGCGTCAGCGCCTGGAGAACACTGGCTGACCATCTCGGCCCGCCTGGCCGACTCGACGTCATGGGCAGCAGCCGGTCACACGGTGGCTCGCACTCAGGTAGCGCTACCGGCCCCGGCCCGCGTCCGGAGGAGCGACGGTGAAGGCCGGGCCATCGCGTGCCGAAGGGTCGCCGACACGATCACGCTCGGCGAGGCCACCTTCGACGCCGCCGGAGCCCTGCTGCGGATCGGCGAGCTGAGGGTCGGGGCGCCAGCGGTGACGCTGTGGCGGGCGCCGACGGAAAACGACGGCCTGGCGTCGGGTGGCTCCTACGAGCTGGGCGACGCTGTGAGCACCCGTGGACGGGGCGTACCCGGACCGCCGAGCGCCCAGCGGTGGCGCGCGATCGGGCTCGACCGCCTGCACGCCCGCACGACCGGGGTCGAGGCCGACGACAGCGGCATCACCGTCAGTCAGCGCATTGCCGCTGCCGGACACTCGCGGGCCCTGCTGGCCACCCTGCGCTGGACCTGGGTGGACGGCCTGCGCCTCGACCTCACCGCCGAGCCGGTAGGCGACTGGCCGACCACCTGGCCGCGCGCTGGCGTCCATTTCGCCTTGCCTACCGGCTACGAGCGGGCGGCATGGTTCGGCACCGGGCCCGCGGAGAATTACCCCGACAGCCGCGTCGCCGCGCGGGTGGGACGCTTCGATGCGCCGATCGACGAGCTGGGCGTTGCCTACGCGGTGCCCCAGGAGACCGGCCACCGGGCCGACCTGCGCGAGCTGATCGTGAGCGGCTCGTACCTGCCGACGCTGACGGTCGGCACGCGGGAGACCGACGGACGCCGTCCTGGGTTCACCCTGTCGCGGTACAGCGCTGAGGAGCTGGCAAGCGTCCGGCATCCGTACGAACTGCCGCTGCCGAGCGCCACGCATCTGTACCTCGACGCCTTCCAGCACGGCCTGGGTTCGCGTTCGTGCGGCCCTGATGTCACCGCCGATTACCAGCTGTGGCCGCAGGCGTTCACGATGTCGGTGCAGCTCCACGTGGCCGTCTGAGACGGTGGGGCAGGCGGCCCCAGAAATGGCTTTGCCCCGCCTCCGTGAGGAGGCGGGGCCTGAGTCCCCTATCCCTAAAGGACGTGCCTTTGGCAAAACACCTGCCTGAAGTGTAGTCACCCGGTTGGGTGAAACGCACGCGGACGCGCCTGAGATTTTCCTATGCGGCCTCCGCAAGGATTTCATCGACCTGCCCGAGTGCGCCGGTCAGCCCCTCCTCCATGCCCATCTTCACCAGCTCGTCGAGTTGCTCGGCTGAGGCGAAGGTGCTGGTGAGGGTCATCCGGGTACCGCCGGGCTGTGCCTCCAGTTTGACCTCCATCACCACCGGGTCGCCCGGGACAGGGTTTCCCGCCTCGTCGGTGAAGCCGTCCTGCACGACGAAGCTGGTCGGCGCCTGCACGTCGCTGATCTTCCAGTAGCCACCGGGCTGCTCCCCGTCGGGACCGGTCATGTGGTAGCGCGCCTCGCCGCCGGAGACGAGGTCGTGGCGGGTGAAGGTGGCCGGCCAATCCGGTGGGCCCCACCAGCGCTCGAGCTTGCGGGGGTCGGCCCACAATTGCCACACCTGCTCGGCGTCGGCGTCGAACTCGGCAACGACGACCATGGTGAGGGCCTCGAGGTCCTTCGAAGTGGTGACGATGGTCACGATGGATCCTTCCTGTGTGTCTCGGTTCTGCTATCCGGTGGTGAGGATGTCTCGCATGCGTCCGGCGCGGTCGGCCCACAGCGCCTCGTACTGCTCCAGCACAGCGGCTGCGCGTCGCACGGTGTCGGGATTGCCGCGGACCAGTTGCAGCCGGCCGCGGCGTTCCTTCGTGACCAG
>JBBRIY010000317.1:0-3657 GCA_038220215.1 Propionibacteriales bacterium | reverse complement strand
GATCGCCTCCGCTGGCGGTGGTTCTACGCCGTCGCCGCGCTGACGATCCTGTGGACCGCGTTCTCCTGGTTCGCCACCGGCTCGTTCACCGACGGCCTCAAGGCGTTCGCGCTGCTGGACCGGATCATCGTGCCGCTGGCCATGTTCCCCCTCGGTGCGCTGATCTTCGCCACCGATCACCGCAGGGAGCTGCTGCTGCGGACGGCGGCCCTGATGGCCATCTACCTGGGCTTCATCGGCTTCTTCGAGTACATCCGGTTCGGGGCGCTGGTGTTCCCCGGCTACATCATGGAGCACCTGAACCCGAGCACCGACATCCGCTCCGGCGGCCCGTGGCTTTTCCCTGAGCCGCTCGGACTGGTCTGTGCGCTGGCGATCTTCCTCTCCGGCCTGCTGGCCCGGACGACGAAGATACGCCTGTGGCGCGTGGTCGGGATGCTCGGCATCTTCTTCGGCTTCGTCGGCTCGGTCGTCTGCATGGTCCGCTCGGTCTGGCTCGCCCTGATCGTCGCCAGCCTCGTGGTCGGGATGATCGTGCCGAGGATCCGGCGGAAGCTCCCGATGCTCCTCATCGCTGCCGCGATCGCGGTAGCAATCATCGTGTTCGTCTTCCCCGACTTCCGTGACGTCCTGATCAACCGGATCTTGACGGAGCGTTCGGTCTACGACCGCCAGAACACCAACGTCGCCGGGCTGCGGGTGGTGGAGCAGTTCCCGATCTTCGGCATCGGCTGGGGCGAGTTCGTGCACCAGAACGTCCTGTGGGTGCGACAGGCGGACACCTATCCGGTGACGACGGTCACCATCGAGATCCACAACGTCTTCCTTTCGCGTGCGGCCGAGACCGGCATCCCGGGCCTGCTGCTGTGGCTCTTGTGCTTCATCACCGGCCCGCTGCTCGGCCTGTTGTCGAAGCCGCTGACGGCGTCTGCCCGGTACTGGAAGCTGGCGGCTCTTGCCGCGTTCTTCCTCTGGTTCATGCCGTCGTTGTCGAGCCCCAACCCGTATCCGACACCGAACTACCTGGTCTGGCTCATCTGGGGCATCGCGGCGCGCGGGATTCTCGTCGAGCTCCCCACCCGTCCCGGCGACGTGCCGCTGCGGGCCGACCTGCCGGGCTGAGCGGATCAGACGCCGAAGTCCTGCCGCACGGACTTCCACAGTCGCAGCACCTTCAGGTGCCTGGCCAGTTCTCCCGGACGTTTTGCGGCGCGCAGCACCCGCCTGCCCTGCCCGATGGCACCAGACACGTTCGCGCCGCTGCCGATCCGGTAGACCGCGCCCGGAAAGCCGAGGTCCTCGAGCTCGAAGAGGTCGTGCCACTGCTTGTGCGAGCCCAGCGTCGCCTTGATCCACTCCAGGTGCTGCGGGTCCGAGGGGTCCGAGGGAATCTTCAGCAGGTCTGCGCGGATGAGGAGGCTGGTGCCGCACAGGTCGTTGAAGCCGGTCGGCAACACCGAAGCCACCCGCCCTCCGTCCCAGAGGTAGCCGGCGTCGACGAACCAGCCGGGCGCCTCGGGACGCGCTGAAACAACCTCCGTGAGCCGGGACGAGACCAGGTCGTCGTAGTCGACGACCATGACGTGCCCCTGCGGCCGGCCGGCTGCCAGAGCGTGGGCAAGCCGAAGACCCTTGTCGACGCCGATCGCGTCCCAGCGTTCGGGTCCCTCACCGGCGGGCAGGGGGCGGTACGGCAGGGCCACTTCTGCCACGACGACATCGCCGGGAAGGTCGGGGAGGTCGGTGCCGGGGCTCGCCCCGATCACGACCCGCGGCCGGGGACCGCGCTGGGCGAACAGCGAGTCGAGGGTCACCGCCATCAGTTCCTTGACCGTGCTCCAGTCGTCCACGCCCCTCGGGTCACGGACGGGTATCGCGAAGGTCAGGCTGCCATCACCCATGCGTCCATTCTCCCCTATGTCTCCGCGCTTCCCCCGGCAAAGCCCAGACGCTGGCGCTCGGCGGGCGGGAGACGGGGACAGCCCTAGTCACTGTGTGAATGCGTGTACCAAAGAGTGTAGAAAATCCGGGGTGAGCAATTCATCAATCTGGAGACTTCGCGTAGCCTTGGCATTACGAAGCGACCCGCCGTCTGCGGCATCCCCCGAACCGCTTCAAAAGGAAACTCCCGTGAACCACCTCTCGCGAGCAGCGATCGGCGTGCTCGGCGCAAGCGCTCTCCTGCTCACCTCGCTCCCGGCTTCGGCCGCAACCACCTCAGGTACCGATACCCGCCCGGTGTCATCACGGATCCTCTCTTCTGCGTCGCCGTTCTACCAGAAGCTTCCGTCCGACGCCCCCGCAGCGTCCGACTCGTCCGTGCTGGTCGCCAGCCTGAACCAGCAGGCCCACGACTTCTACGGCACGGCCACGGACGCCAACGTCGGCCTCAACACGGTGACGCACACCCCTCCGATGTATGTCGCCCGGAACACCGATCCGCTGCAAGACGTGACGTCGTGGAGCTGCCAGGCGCATTCCGGCTGGGTGGCGACGATGTTCAACGAGAACATGCAGGACATCAACATTCCCGCGGACGCGGTGGCGGACGCCTCCGACGACGGCGGCATGACCATCTACAACGCCGACACCAAGGAACTGGTGGAGCTGTGGAAGGCCCGCCAGGTCGATGGGCAGTGGCAAGCCTGTTGGGGCGGCCGGATCCCCGATGCCGACACATCCATGGGCGTCTTCTCTGACACCTGGGGCATGTCCGCCAGTGGCATGGCCATGTGGGCAACCACCATCCGCGCGTCCGAGATCGCTGCGGGCAGGATCGATCACGTGATCGGCATGTCCATTCCGTACACCAAGTCGACCATCTCCTCGCCAGCGGTGCGGACAGACGGCTGGAGGACCGGCACGGAACTGTCGATCGGGCAGATGCTGCGCCTTCCGGCCAGCCTCGACATCGACGCGATGACGCTCTCCCCGCTCGCGGAGACGATCGCGAAGGCTGCTCAGGAGTACGGGATCATCATTACCGACACAGGTGGCTCGGTGGCCTTCTCCGCGGAGAACGCGAACGGTATGGCGACCAACCCCTACCCGAGCCTGTTCCGCAACCGGTACGCCTTCCAGGAGCTGCAGGCGCGCCCCGGCCTCGGCGAAGCTGCCTTCCCGCTCGACCAGCTGGTCGCACTGCCGATTGACTACACGGTGGCTGTCGCCACCCCAACGCCCGACCCCACGCCCACTCCGACTCTGACGCCGACAGCCCCGGCCGCTGACTACCCGACAACCGTCAAGGCAGCCGATCCCGCCGTGTACTGGCGCCTCAACGAGACCAGCTCTGCCGTCGCCGATTCCAGTGGCAACGGGAACACCGGCACCATGACCACCGTCTACCGTTCTGCCCCGGGCGCCATCACCGGTGACACATCCATATCCTCCTTTGGCAACGACAAGTCGCTGGTCTACAGCTCGGCCCAGACGACGCCGGCCGAAGCGTTCAGCGTCCAGCTCTGGTTCAAGACCGGCACCGGCAAGGGCGGCAAACTCGCCGGACTCGAGAAGTCACAACTCGGCCTCGGGACAAGTTCAGACCGATCGCTGTACATGCTCAACGACGGACGCCTCGCGTTCGGCACCCTCGCCGACACGGCCATGTCCGTGGTGAGCAGCAGGAAGTACAACGACGGCGCCTGGCACATGGCC
>JBBRIY010000316.1:0-3661 GCA_038220215.1 Propionibacteriales bacterium | reverse complement strand
CTCAGATCTCGTCGCCCGGCTTCACCCGCGCCGCGGGCATGCGCAGTCGGCGAAGGTTGATGGCGCGGTTCAGCATGTAGGGGAGCAGGCCCTTCAGGGGCACGTTCGGCAGGCGCTCCGCGTGCAGCCTCTTGTACTTGGTCCACATCAGGAAGATGTCGATCGCGATCAGGGCGAAGATGCCGTAGGTGAGCACCGTCACCAGGAGGGCTGAGTCAGCGCTGAACGAGCTGACCAGCAGGGAAAAGGCGAGCGTCACCATCAGGATGGGCATCGAGTAGCCAGCGATGCTGCGGCGTGAGTCGATGAAGTCACGCATCAGCAACTTGCCCGGCGTGCCCTCGGTGCGGGCGAACTGCTCGTCGCGCATGGCGTTCTTCGCCGCGCGCTCCTTGACCCGCATCTCCTTCGCGCTGAGGGTGGGGTTCAGCCGTTCCCTGCGCGCAGCCTCGGCGTCGCGACGCGAAGGGGTGGGTGCCTCCTTCTTCGCGGACTTCGCCTGGTCGGCGGTCTCGGCCGGCTTCGATTCGGGCTTTGCCGACGCGGACCGGTCGTAGGGACGGAACAATGCCACTTCATACCTCGCTGTGGTGAAGGATGTTTGCCACATCCTAGGTCAATCGGCACCCGCCGGGTTCAGGGGGTTTGGGCGTGGTCGAGTCCGGCGAGCTGTCCGCAGCAGAGCTGGCCTACCAGCGCGCCCTCACAGCCCTGCATGAGGCGCGCTCAGAGCTGTCGGAAGTGGGCGCTTCCCGGCGCCGCTTAGCCTTCGACCGCATCCGGCTGTCACCGGAGGTCGCGGCCGCGCGGACCGCGGGCCTGGAATCCGCGCACGCAGTACTCACGGCGCGGGTGGACGCGCTGCGCGAGCAGGCGGCGGCGCTCCGGGCGGACCTGCGCCGACTCACCGATGACCGTGGCACCGAGCCCGACGACCTGCCGGACGATCCGGCCGGCGAGGGCTTCGAGCAGCCGTCCTTCGAGCGCAAGCCGTGACCGCGTTACGGGTGGCCGTCGTCTGTGGGCGGATCGGTGACCTCGATCCGGTCGCTGCCGGGACGGCGCTGGCCCGCGGCATCGCACCCCACGCCCAGGTCGCGCTTGCCCCGGTTGCCGCCGGTGGCCCGGACCTGGCAGCAGCCGTGGCAGCGCTCACCGGTGGCGAGGTCGAGACCGACGGACCGGGCTGGCTGGTCCGCTGGACGGGAGCCGTGCTACTCGGCTACGGCCAACCCGATGCGCCGTCCTGGGCGCCCGGCGCCACGACGAGCGACGTGGGGGAGTGGATCGCTGCCAGCGTCGGTGACGCGGAGAAGGTCGTGCTGGACCTCACGGGCGTGACCGCCCATGACGGCGGGGAAGGACTGCTCGCCGCAGCCGGCGCCGCACTGGCCGGACGCGAGCTCGTCGGCCTGGTCGCCCCCGATGAACGCGACCTGCCCGCGACCGGGATCGGTGGGGGCCTTGCCCGACGGGCGTTCGCCGGCCGCGTGGACATCGCGGAGCTGCTCGCTGCCGATGCCCTCCTTGCGGCGCGGGCAGCGTCCCTCGGTGATGGCCTGGCAACCACGCCGGGCGGCGGGGCAGCCGGCGGCTGCGGTCTGGTCATCCTCGCCGCCGGGGGACAGTTGACGAGTGGTACGCAGTTTTGCTACCAGCTGGCTGGCCTTGCCGACACCTTCGCCAGAGCAGACCTCGTTGTCACCGGCTGTACCGAACTGTCAGCCCTCGATCGTGGAGGACCGGTGGTGCAGGCGGTGGCCAGCTGGGCCGATGAGGCCGAAAGGCCCTGTGTCCTGTTCACCACGGGAGCAGGCCTTGCCAGACGCGAGCTCCGCACGCTCGGCCTCGAGGCCGCCCACCTGTTGCCGCCAGGCCCTCCGACGCCTCAGGCCCTCACCGTTACGGCTGCCCGAATCGCGGCAGGGTGGGTTCCGGGCCTCCGATGGCCTTGAGTAGACTGTGTTGACCGGCGGAATACCGGCCCGACTGGGCAGGTTGAACGCACTGGAACCTCAGTCCGGAAGGAATTCAGGCAGATATGACGACGATCGAATCCCCGCTCACCACCACCGATGGCCTTGCCCTCACCCCCGTTGCGGCACAGAAGGTCAAGGACCTGATCGCCAACGAGGATGTCGAGACCCTCGCTCTCCGCATCTCCGTAGCCCCCGGTGGCTGCTCGGGGCTGCGCTACCAGCTGCAGTTGGACGACCGCGAACTGGACGGTGACGTTGTGGCCGCCTGGCACGGGGTGACCGTCGTGACCGACCGCATGAGCGCCCCCTACCTTTCGGGCGCAACGATCGACTTCGTGGACACCATCGAGCAGCAGGGTTTCACCATCGACAACCCCAACGCCCAGGGGTCCTGCGCCTGTGGGGACAGCTTCCACTGAGCAGGGACTGACAGCTAGGGTTTCGCGCACCAGTAGGTATCGAACCGGAAGGCGCCCTCGTGGTCCGACAGCTCCACCCGTTGAAGCTGCTGCTTGCCGGGTCCGTACTCGGCGCCATGCTGGCTCTTTCCGGCTGTAGCGCGGAGACCACGGCCCAGTGGGGCCGGTTCGGCCTTCCAGAGGCTGCCAGCAATCGCGCGCCGTACATCGGAAACCTCTGGGTCGGTGCCTGGGTCGCCTCGCTGGTCGTCGGTGTCTTTGTCTGGGGCCTGATCGTCTGGGTGATGATCAGGTACCGCAAGCGGCAACCGGACGAGCAGCCCCGCCAGACCCGCTACAACCTGCCGCTCGAACTGCTGTACACGCTCGTCCCGTTCCTGATCATCGGGGTCCTGTTCTTCTACACCGTCCAGGCCCAGAACGGCGTGAACGCCAAGGAGACGGTTGAGCCGGTGACCACGGTCAACGTGATCGGCCAGAAGTGGTCATGGACCTTCAACTACATGGAGGCGGCCAATCCTGCGGTCGGCGCCGACGTGCACGAGGTCGGAACCATCGACAAGATCCCCGACCTCTACCTCCCGGTGAACAAGCCGGTGCGGTTCAACCTCGCCTCGGCCGACGTGATCCACTCGTTCTGGGTGCCGGCCTTCTACTACAAGCTGGACGTGATCCCCGGTCGCAAGAACTCGTTCGACATCACGCCGGACAAGATCGGTGTCTATTCGGGCAAGTGCGCAGAACTCTGCGGCACCTACCACGCAGCGATGCTCTTCACCGTCCACGTGGTGACCGACCAGGAGTACACCGCCTACCTCAACGAACTGAAGGCGAAGGGTCAGGTGGGCGAGATCAAGGCCCCGGACTACCCGAACGTTGTACCGTCCGTCCCTGCGCTGGAAGGGGAGAAGAAGTGACGACGATCGCAACGCGAGTGGGCACCGAACTGGTGGAAGCCGGCCCGCTGGTCGAGCGCCGGCGCTGGGGCACCTTGGCGATGAAGCTGCTCACGACCACCGATCACAAGGTGATCGGCAACATGTACTTCGTCACGTCGCTGTTCTACTTCGCCTTCGCCGGCCTGCTGGCCCTCGCCATCCGGGCCGAACTGGCCTTCCCCGGCCTGCAGTTCATGCACTACGAGACCTACAACCAGTTCTTCACCATGCACGGCACGCTGATGCTGTTGATGTTCGCGACCCCGATGTTCGTGGCGTTCGCGAACGCGATCATGCCGCTGCAGATCGGTGCTCCTGACGTCGC
>JBBRIY010000315.1:0-3677 GCA_038220215.1 Propionibacteriales bacterium | reverse complement strand
GGCGGAGGTGGTGAGATTTGAACTCACGATCGGGTTACCCCGAAACCCGCTTAGCAGGCGGGCGCCATAAACCGGGCTAGGCGACACCTCCAAGACCGCAGGTCAGCCTACAAGGCTGCACTCGGCGGCGGCAAAAAATGGGCCTCAACGGGGCAGTTTGACGCCCCCCGGTAACCTTGATCTGGCTCTCCGACTGTAGTAAGGACCACGCACCGTGACCGTTGAACCTTCCGCGCCCGAAAACTCGGGCGCCCGCCGTGTCGCGGACCCGGGCTCTCCCACCATGGGCGGCAGTGCGCGTCGCGCCGCGACAGGTGGTGCCTTCCCCGGCGCTCTCGGATGGACCGTGCTCGGCACCATCATTCCGGGCCTCGGCCTGATCAAGGCCGGCCGCCGCCTCGCCGGTGGCCTGGTACTCGGTTTCTTCGTGCTCGCTCTCGGCGGGGTCACGGCCCTTTACCTGACGAACGAGCGGTGGATGACGGCCCAGGTCGTGAAGCCAGATGTGCTGCAGGGGATCGCCGTCGCACTCCTCGTGGTGGCACTCATCTGGATCGCTGTGATCGGCCTGAGCCACCTTTCACTGCGGCCGGCCAACCCGTCGGTCGCCCAGCGTGCCGCAGGCGCAGCAGTGGTCGGACTGCTGTCGTTCCTGGTGGCCGCACCGATGGCGATCGGCGCGAATGTCGCCTGGTCGACGGCAGGTGCAGTCCGCACCATCTTCGGTGAGGACACCGCACCCAACTCCACGCAGCCGACCCTCAACGCCGCAGACCCGTGGAAGGACAAGGATCGGCTGAACATCCTGATCCTCGGCGGGGACTCCGGTACCAACCGGTCCTCAACCCTCGGCGATCGCACCGACACCGTGATGGTCGCCTCCATCAACACCCACACCGGGGCAACCACGTTGTTCACGCTCCCGCGGAACACCGAGAAGATGCCCTTCCCCAAGGACTCCCCGCTCCACAGGTACTACCCGAACGGCTTCTACAACGGCACCGGTGCCGACCGCGGGGAGTACCTGCTGAACGCGATGTACCGCAATGTGCCCAACCGGGTGCCGCACGACGTTCTGGGCAAGACCAAGAACTTCGGCGCCGACGTCGTCAAGGTCTCGGTCGGTGAGGCGCTGGGCCTCGACCTCGACTACTACGTGTTGGTCAACATGGACGGCTTCAAGGACTTCGTCAATGCCATCGGCGGCATCACGGTCAACGTGAACTACCGCATTCCGATCGGTGGCAAGACCGACGAGCACGTCAAGCCGGACGGCTACATCGAGCCTGGCCCCGACCAGCACCTGATGGGCGGACGTGCGCTCTGGTACGCCCGTGGCCGCTACGGCCTGGATGACTACAAGCGGATGGAGCGCCAGCGCTGCGTCATCAACGCCGTCGTGCAACAGACCACCCCGCAGGCCGTACTGACGAACTTCCAGTCGATCCTCGCCGCCGGCGAGAAGACCATTCAGACCGATGTGCCCGGCAGCCTGCTCGGCGACCTGCTGAACCTGGGGATGAAGGTGAAGGGCACGCCGCTGCGCAGCGTCGTCTTCACCCCGGGTGACGCCGGGTTCCAGTCCTACGACCCCAACTGGCCGGCCGTTCGCAGCCGTGTGCAGAAGGCGTTGAAGGAGACCGACAAGGGCGTCGGCGCCTCCGCGACCCCGTCGGCCACGGGCACCGCAAGCTCCACCCCGACCGCGACCGGTACGTCCTCGCCGACCTCAAGTGCGTCCAAGACGCCGAAGGCGAAGAGCGACGACCTCGAGGACATCTGCGGCTACCACCCCGAGAAGGCCTGACCGGAACCCCGTCAGTTCTGGGTGTAGCCGCGGTTCTCGTCGAGGCGGGCGGCGATGTCCCTGCCGAGCGCGTCGAGGTCGGCGATACCGCCGCGGGCAACCACCAGCTGCAGCCGGGTGCCGTCCTTGCGGTGCAGCGTGATGCCGCGCTCGCCGCGGGTGACCCGGCCCACTTCCGCCCACGTGCCCTGCTCGGGACGGCCAGGACCGGCCAGCCAGTAGCCGTTCTCGTCCAGCACGACCTCCACCCGCATCGTGCGGGCAAGGAACCACGCGGCAACGAACAGGGCGAGGCCGAGCACGACGCCCACCACCCCGATCGCCGTGAGGGCCACCTGGCGATCGAGCAGGTCGGCCATCATCAGCAGCACCACACCGACCAGCACCATGAGCGCAGCAAGCCCCAGTGCACGCAGCGACGGGCGCTGCCGCACCTGGTGCCTCGTGGCGTTCATGTTCCCCCTGCTGTGGATCTGGCGGCGAGGGTGGGATTCGAACCCACGGAGCCGTGAAGCTCGGCCGCTTTCAAGGCGGCTGCACTAGTCCACTATGCGACCTCGCCAGGTCGGTTCATCTTACGCAGCGGGGCCGTGCCAAGCTGAATCCATGCGCATTGTCACCGTCACCGTCCCTGGTGGACCAGAGAACCTGACCATCACCGATGCTCCCCGGCCAGCGGCCGGGCCGGGCGAGGTGGTCATCGGTGTCCGGGCGGCCGGGGTCAACCGTGCCGACCTGTTGCAGCGGCAGGGCCACTACCCGCCACCTCCGGGCATCAGCGATGTGATGGGCCTCGAGGTCTCGGGGACCATCGCGTCCGTCGGCGCGGACGTCACTGGCTGGGCGGTCGGCGACGCGTGCGTCGCGCTGCTCGCGGGTGGCGGCTACGCCGAGTTCGTGCGCGTGCCCGCGGACCAGGTCGTCGCGCTGCCGTCCGGGGTCGACCTCGTCAGCGCAGCGGGGCTGATCGAGGTGGCAGCCACCGTCCTGTCGAACTTCGACCTTGTCCGTCTGGGCGAGGGCGAGTCCGTCCTCATCCACGGCGGCGCCGGTGGCATCGGCACCTTCGCGATCCAGTACGCGAAGGCGCTGGGTGCCCGGGTCCTGACCACGGCGGGGTCGTCGGCGAAGCTCGACCTGTGCCGCCAGCTCGGCGCCGACGTGGCCATCGACTACCACGACGACTGGGCCGACGCCGTGAAGACCGCCACCGACGGCCGGGGCGTCGACGTGATCCTCGACGTCATCGGAGCCAAGTACCTGGAGGCCAATGTCGCGGCGCTGGCCCCCGACGGCCGCCTCGTCGTGATCGGCATGCAGGGCGGGAGCAAGGGCACGCTCAACCTGGGCACGCTGCTGGCAAAGCGAGGCACCGTCACAGCCACGGGCCTGCGTAACCGTCCCGCCGACCAGAAGGCCGGCATCTGCGCAGCCGTCGTCGAGCGGGTCTGGCCGCTCGTGGAAGCCGGCCGGATCAGGCTGGCCCCGGAGACGCGCTTCCCGCTCGAGCAGGTCGCGGAAGCCCACCGCCACCTCGAGTCCGGCGAACACACCGGCAAGGTGCTGCTGACTCTCTAGACCGGCGGCCGGTGGGCGGCGGCCTGTGGGCCGGCTAGGTCAGCTGCGCCAGGTGCGCCAGAGGCGGGCGTATTCGCCGTCCCGTGCGATCAGCTCGGTGTGGGAGCCGAGCTCAGCGATGCGGCCCTCGATCACGACCGCGATCCGGTCCGCGTCGTGCGCGGTGTGCAGCCGGTGGGCGATCGCGATCACGGTACGGTCCTTCATCAGCGCCGCCATCGAGCCCTCGAGGTGCCGGGCCGTGCGGGGATCGATCAGCGACGTGGCCTCGTCCAACACGAGGGTGTGCGGG
>JBBRIY010000314.1:0-3677 GCA_038220215.1 Propionibacteriales bacterium | reverse complement strand
GCCGTCGGGACGCCGGGCCGCCGACAGCTCTCGCGCCCGCCGGCCGAGGAGCGCCAGGTCGGGGATGCCGATCGCCCAGCGCGGTGAGGTGAGCAGTCGCAGGACCGACGGGTTGGCTGTCGCGTCGTCCAGCAGGGTCAGGGTCGCGACGACGTCGGCGATCGCGGGCAGCTCGAGCAGTCCGCCCAGCCCCACGATCTCGGCCGGGATGTCTCGGGACACCAGCTCGGCATACACGTCGGCGACCTGGCTGTTGCGCCTGGCGAGGACGGCGATGTCCGACCAGGCGGTCACCGTGCCCGTGGCGTGCAACTCGGCTGCCCGGTCAGCGATGGATGCCACTTCGTCGGGCCAGGTGGCATGGCCGGCGGCCTCCACCCGTCCGGCTGGGGTACCGGGCGGGGCGACCAGGTCGAGGTCGAGGCCGTGGGCCACCAGTGCCGGTTCCCCGCGGACCGTCCCGGCAAGGTCGTTGGCGGCGTCGAGCACCCGCTGCCCGCTGCGCCGGTTGACCGTGAGGGCGTAGCCGGTGGCCGGACCACCGTCGGTGTCGGGGAAGTGGGAGGCGAATTCGAGGATGTTGCTGGCCGCGGCCCCTCGCCAGCCGTAAATGGCCTGGCACGGGTCGCCGACAGCCGTCACCGGATGCCCCCGGCCGGTCGCCGGATCAGGCCCGGAGAACAGCCCGCGCAACAGGGTGGCCTGCGCTGCGGACGTGTCCTGGTACTCATCCAGCAGCACCACGGCGAACTCCGAGCGCAGCGCCGCCGGGACGGCCGGCACCTCGGTCGCCAGTCGCGCTGCCGCGGCCATCTGGTCGGCGAACTCGACGTATCCAAGGTCGGCCTTCAGTTCCTCGTAGCGCACCACGAGGGTGGCCAGCTCCAGGCGCTCCGCAGCAGCGGCCCGCGCCACCTGCAGGGCGGAATACACCTGTCCGCGAGGATTGCGGGGGGCGGCGCTGAGCTCCGCGTCGAAGGTCTCCGCGTGATCGGCCAGCGCTAGGGGGTCGACGAGGTGGGACCGGAGTTCACCGGACAGCTCCAGCAGTCGCTGCGTCACTGCCGCCGGGCGCAGCCGGGACAGGTACTGCAGTCCGGGGGTGTCGGCGACAACGCGCGCCGCCAGGCGGAACCGGGCGGCCCCGGTGATCAGCCGCGAATCACCTTCGATGCCGAGCCGCAAGCCGTGCTCGGACACCAGCCGTCCCGCAAAGGCGTCGTAGGTGAGGATCAGCTCCTCGCCCGCTTCGGAGTCGGTGGAGAGCACCCCGGCCCGGTGCAGCGCCTGCCGCACCCGGCCACCCAGTTCGCCGGCGGCCTTGCGGGTGAACGTCAGCCCCAGCACCTGTTCGGGCAGCACCTGGCCGGACCCGACGAGCCAGACCACCCGGGCAGCCATCACGGTGGTCTTGCCGGAGCCGGCGCCGGCAATGATCACCGCCGGCTCGAGCGGCGCGGTGATCGCGGCGAGCTGCTGGGCGGAGAAGTCGATGTCGAGGGCGCGGCTGAGCTGCGCCGGTTCGGTGAGCTTCATCGCAGCACCTGCCCACCCCGGCCCGACGCCGGGCAGCTGTTGGCGAACGGGCACGTGCGGCAGTGCGGCCCTGGGGTTGCGGGGTAGGTGCCCTCAGCCACCACCCCGGCGGCGAGCGCGACCCGCTGGTGCACCCAGGTGGGATACCGCTCCTCCTCCGGGTCGGCGTACAGGTAGGGCGTCGACGTGAGCGAGGCCTGGTCGAACTCCTTGGGCAGGTCCTCGGGACGTCCGGGCAGGCGCAGGTAGACAGCCGCTGCCCCGGCGGTGCCGGTGTCGGGCTCGAGCCCGGCGAAGCCGCCGGCGGCGACGGCGAGCTGGTAGATGCCGAGCTGCTCCATACCGGCGATGGCTGCCCGCGTCGGCGCGGACCGGGAGGTCTTGAAGTCGACCACGCGCAGGCCCCCGGGCGTGCGTTCCAGCCAGTCGACCTTGCCGTCAAGGACCACGGTGAGGTCGTCGACAACGAGCTCGAGATTGAACGGCACCTCAACCCCGACCAGGTCGGCCGCGGCAGCTTCGCGCCAGGCGAGGAACCGGGCGAGCCCGAGCTCGACCTCGACGCGTTCAGTCGCCGACAGCCAGGCCGCCTCGAAGCGGAGCCGGTGCCAGACCTGATTGAGCCGTTCGCGCAGCTCCGCCAAACCCCAGCCCTCGGTGACCGCCTGTTGCACCAGCAGGTGGATCAACGAACCGAGTGCTGCAGCCAGCCCTGGTTCACCTTCCCCCCGTGCCTCCCTGGCGAGGAAGTACCGCCGGGGACAGGTGAGGATGCCGGTCACCTGGCTGGGGCTCAGCCGCACCGACCGGCCGGACGCGAGCGGCTCCGGCACGCTGGTCAGGTCCCGGACCCCCCACCACGTAGACGGGTCGGCCGAGGGCGCCAGGTGCAGGCCGCGGTCGTCGGTGGCGTCCGCCAGTCGGGCGAGCTCGACGGCAGCGGCCGCTCGCAGCTCGGGAGGTGCTCCCGGCGCGGTGGCGTACCGGCGCAGTTCGGCAGCCATGGCTGCGAGGGTCAGGGGTTGCCGGTGCCGGTCCGGCGCCGAGACGGGGACGCCCAGTTCGGCAAGGAAGCGGGACGGGGAGTCGGCCTCGCCCTCGGTGCCTGCGGCGGCGGTGACGACCAGCCGACGCTTCGCCCGCGAGCAGGCCAGGTGGAACAGGCGCCGCTCGGCGGCCAGCAGGTCGCGGTGGTCGGTGCGCCCGGTGAGCCCGTCCGTGGTCAGCGCTGCGGCCTCAAGCACCGTGCTGACCCGACGTCCGACCGGCCACACGCCTTCCTGCACGCCCGCCACCACGACGAGATCCCACTCGCGCCCGCGTGCCCGGTGCGCGGTGAGCACCTGGACCCCGCGCCCCCGCAACCGCGACTCACGCTCGCGGTCGGCAGGAATCTGCTGGCCGGCAAGTTCTGCCAGGAAGGCACGGATGCCGCCAACCCCACCGCGC
This sequence comes from Propionibacteriales bacterium, assembly GCA_038220215.1. Lineage (GTDB taxonomy): Bacteria > Actinomycetota > Actinomycetes > Propionibacteriales > Propionibacteriaceae > Propionicimonas. Next base: position 692 of record JBBRIY010000314.1, on the reverse strand, counting down.
CGATCGGCCTCCGCGGCGCTTTCGAACAGTGCGCACAGGGCGTCGAGGTCGGCGTCGGCGCGACTGCCGAGCGCGCCACCGGCCAGCGACTCCCGTGCGAGCTGCCGCGGCCATTCGGTGCCCTGCCACAGCGCCCAGGCCACCACATCGACCGGATCACCGGCGCGCACCCGGCGGGCGGCGGCGGCCAGCACGTCGAGCAACCGGCGCAGCCGTACGGTCACAGGGCTCGGCTCCCCCTGGTCCAGGCAGGCGGGCTCGTCCAGCCAGGCGGGGTCATTGATCGCTGCGGCAAGCTGCTCGGGCAGACCGGCCGGTGAGGTTGATCGTCCTGCTCGCCACACCCGTGCGAGGCGACGGAGCCCGAGCGCATCGAAGCCGCCCAGCGGTGAGGTCAGCAGGCGGATGGCTTCGTCCGGCTCCACCCGACCGGCAGCCGTGACCTCCAGCGCGAGCAGCAAGGGCCGCACTGAGGGCGCCTGCGCCAGCGGGATCTCGTCACCGGCCACCTCGACCGGAATTCCTGCGGCCGCGAGGGACCGGATGATCGGGCCGAGCTGACGCCGGCCAGAACGCACCAGAACCGCCATGTCCCCGTAGTGAATGCCGGCGCTCAACCGGGCACGCCGGATCTCTGCCGTGATCGTCTCGGCCTGGTCCGCCTCTCCCGCGCAGGCGAACACCTCCACCTC
>JBBRIY010000313.1:0-3686 GCA_038220215.1 Propionibacteriales bacterium | reverse complement strand
CCCACCGCGTAGATCACCGCGTCGTAGGCGGCGACGAGCTCCGCAGCCGTGACGTCCCTGCCGAACTCGACAAGGCCGAGGAACCGCACCCGGTCGGACTCGAAGACCCGGGCGAGGGTGGTGGCGACGGCCTTGATGCTGGCGTGGTCGGGAGCGACGCCGTAGCGCAGGAGTCCGAACGGGGTGGGGAGCCGATCGTAGATGTCGACCCGCACAGCGGGGTCGGTGACCAGTGCTGCTGCTGCGTACAGGCCGGCCGGCCCGGCGCCGACGATCGCGACCCGTCGTAGCTCATCTGTCGGCATGTCCTCAACGTAGTGGCCCGTCAGGACCGTCCGCACGCGTCATTTCGCGTTCCCAACTCGGCGACACGCCGGAATCGGGACGAAGTCGCTCCAGCGGACGCGATTCGTCTCGGCTGGGGGGTCAGGGAGCAGAAAGCCAGACGGTGGTCACGATCGGCTGGCTCTGGCCGCCGACGTGGACCACCTCTGCGCCCTCGACGGTGAGCTGACTGGCGTGGTGGCCGAGGGCGCGCTGGACGGCGGGCAGCCATTGCGGCAGGGCCACCTCCTGCGCCCCGTCCACGGGTAGCAGCGGCTCGGAGACCACCTCCAGCAGCGGCACCCCGGCGAGGACTGACGCTGCCCGCGCGATGTGGTGGCAGGCCACGTGATCGGGATGGCCATAGCCGCCGTACCCGTCGTAGGAGACGAGTGCCTCGGCAGCGAAGTGGTCGAGGTAGGCGGCGAGGTCTGCCGCGGCCTCTGCGACCGGGGCGGACGTGAGGCTGTCTGCCCCGGCCCTGCCGCCGGGACCGGCGAGGGTCTCCGCCTCGTCCAGCCACCGCATGCCCGAGTCGGTGTAGCGCCGGGGCTCCTCGCCGGCGGCGCGTGCGGGCGGCGCGCCGAGGAAGACGTGCTCCGTGACGCCCAGCTCGGCCAGCGCGCCCGCAAGCTCGCCGAGACGGTGCGCGACCAGGGCCGGCGTCCCCTCGAGTGCAGCGAGCGGCCCCGGCATCACGGCGCCCATCTCGCCACGGGTCGCTGTGACGACGGACACCTGGCGTCCGGCGGCAGCCAGCTCCGCGAGCAGCACGCCCGTGGCGAGGGTCTCGTCGTCGGGGTGGGCGTGCAGGAAGACGATCCGCTGCCCCCATTCGGTCATGAGTCCAGCAACCCTTCGTAGATCGCGGCCAGGCGCAGCGCTGCGAAGTTCCAGTCGAAGCGCCGGGCGTGCACGCGGGACACGAGGCCCATCCGGCCAAGGAGGCCGGGCACCATCAGCAGCCGGGTGAGCGCGAGCGCCCAGTCCTCGGGGCGGCGGGAGTCCATCAGCTGGCCGGTCACGCCGTGCGCGACGGCCTCCCGCAGTCCGCCCGCGGACGCCGCGACCACCGGCGTCCCGCTCGCAGCGGCTTCGAGCGCGATCAGGCCGAACGTCTCCGAGTGGGACGGGACGAGAACGACGCGGGCGCCGCGCAGCAGCCGGGCAAGGTCGGGACGCGGCTGCGCGCTGATGAAGGTCACACTGCTGGACAGCCCCAACTCGGTGACCAACGCGTGCAGCGACTGCTCGTAGCTGCGGAACGCATCGGAGGCGCCGCCCGCCACCACCAGGTGCGGGCGAATCTCGGGATCGACCTGCGCCAGCGCCTGGATGGCGAGGTCGGGGCCCTTCAGCGGTTCGAGCCGCGCGGCGACCAGCACGTAACCGTGGGGCCAGGCCTCCGGGCTCGCCGGTGGCCAGCTCCAGCGCTCCTCGCCGGGCTCCAGCGGACGGAACTGGTCCTGCCGCACCCCGGGGGACACGATCGAGACCCGGTCAGCCTCGGCCCCGCAGCGGTCGATGACGGTCTGGGCCTCCGCAGCGGAAATGGCGACGACGGCCTGGGAACCCCGCGCTACGGCGGCCTCGCCGGGCACCCGCCTGGGCGACTCGGGTGGTTCACCGGCGGAGAGGGCCGAGCCCACCGGTGCGGCAACCGAGTGGTAGCTCTGCACGTGCGGCACGCCCCACGTCGCGGCGACCGGCAGCGCTGCCACCCCCGACATCCAGTGGTGGGAGTGGATGACATCGCTGGGCGCGAGGGTCGCAAGGCCCGCGCTGAACTGCTCGATGTGGTCGTCGATCAGGCTCTTGGCCAGCGGCGTCGCCGGGCCGGCGTCCAGATGGCGCAGCGTCACGCCGGGGTAGAGCTCGACCTCGTCGGGATCGTCGGGGTGCGAACGCCGGGTGACCAGCTCGACCCGGTGCCCGAGCGCTGCGAGGGCTTCCGACTGCGCCCGTTCGACGACATTCATGCCACCGGCGTCCCCCGTCCCGGGCATGGTCGCCGGCGAAGTGTGCATGGAGACGAAGGTGATCCTGAGGGCGCGCGACACGCGGTGAGCATAGTTGCCGCCCTGTCTTGTGGTCGGCACAGGTTCCGGGAACGGTCACTGCGACGTGGGAGGATGCCTCAATGACAGCGCTCCCACCGTCGACCAGCAGTACGCGACAGAGTGCTGTCGGCCCGCAGTGGCTGTTCCTGGTGATCATGGCCGGGTTGGGCATGGTGGGACCGTTCTCGATCGACACGATCTTTCCGGCGTTCGCGCAGATGCAGCGGGAGTGGGGAGTCTCCGAGCTCGCGCTGCAGCAGTTGATCAGCGTCTACCTGCTCTCTTTCGCCGTGATGAGCCTGCTGCACGGCCCGCTGTCGGACGCCCTGGGACGCAAGCCGGTGATCATCGGCGGCACGATCCTGTTCATCGCAGCCTCCGTGGGCTGCGCGGTCTCGCCGAGCCTGCCGGTGCTGCTGTTCTTCCGGGCGATCCAGGGCCTTGCCGCCGGCGCCGGACAGATCATCAGCCGCGCCATGGTGCGCGACGTGTTCTCCGACGACCAGGCCCAGCGCACCATGAGCCACATCGCCATGATCTTCGGGCTGGCGCCGGCGATCGCCCCCATCGTCGGTGGCTGGCTGCTGGGCATCGGCAGTTGGCGGGGCATCTTCTGGTTCCTGGTCGGCTTCGGCGTGGTGATCCTCCTGCTGGTGATCTTCGCCCTCGCAGAGACCCACCCGCCGGAGCTGCGTTCGAAGTTCGACGGGCGCACGCTGGTGTCCGGCCTGCTCGGGGTGTGGCGCAATCGCGACGGCCGCAGGCTCGCGTTCACGGGCATGTTCAACTTCGCCGGCATGTTCCTCTACATCTCCTCGGCGCCGCTGTTCGTGCTGAAGCTCCTCGGGAAGGGCGAGCAGGACTTCTGGATCCTGTTCGTGCCGCTGATCTCCGGGCTGGTGCTCGGCTCGTGGGTGAGTGGCCGGCTGGCCGGGCGAATGAGCGGACGCAGGCTCGCGTCCCTCGGCTACCTGATCAGCCTTGGCGGCGGGCTGGTGAACCTGGTGTTCTCGCTGTTCCCCGCGACACAGGCCCTGCCGTGGGCGGTCCTCCCGCTGCCGGTCTACTCGTTCGGAATCGCCATCGCGTTCCCGATTCTCACGCTCGCGATGCTCGACCTGTTCCCCACCTCCCGCGGGTCGGCCTCGTCGGTCCAGTCGTTCGTCGCCCTGATCGCCAATGCCTTCATCGCCGGCGTCCTCGCCCCAGCGGTCGCGTTCTCGCAGCCCAGCCTCGCGGTGACAGCGCTCGCCCTGACGACCGTTGCCTGGTTCCTGTGGCGCCGGCACCTGCAGATGACGC
>JBBRIY010000312.1:0-3688 GCA_038220215.1 Propionibacteriales bacterium | reverse complement strand
AACACCTAGTCGCGGCCATGTACGGACATCACTGAACGGCACTGTGACCAGTTGGAAAGCGGGTTGGGTTTACGCCCTCACGAGTTCGAATCTCGTATCCTCCGCCGTTTGACTAGGGAAAACACCGCTCCGGAACTCATCGTCTGGAGATTTGTGGCTGATTAGTCTCAGTTTTAGTCTCATTTGGCGGTCGTGAGCGGACCGGTGCGCCCGGCAGCGGACGGTGGCGACCCTGTGTGAACGCCCCGCGAGCATGCCTGTGGATGAATCTGGCACCCCGTTCGAATAGCACCAGTTGCAGAGTCCGCGGGCAGGGCGTTGTTGAGGTCTGGTCTCACTTCTCGTTTCAGTTTGCTCACCGATGTGGCCCTTCCGCGCGGACAAGTGAACCCGGACGGACGTCGCCGGCAGAAGCCCCCCCAAGCGAGGCCGCCAGCCGAGAAAGCAGGCTGCGGGCTGACAGGCGGGGGTGCGTTTCGCGACCTGGGTTGAAATCCTGGGCGGGCACCTTGAGTGCACTGTTAGCGTTCAGGACCGGAGAGGCGTCCTTCAGGCCTGAGGTACCTGTCACCCTGGGTGACCTTGGAGAGGATCACCGTCGGTCTCGCAAGAAGGTGTTTGCGGGTGGTGATGAAAGGGCGACGAGACTGGTGTTCATGGATGCTTTCGTATTGAGCTGCCCGCGCTGCAAGAGGATTTTCGCGAGTGACAACGTCGATGACCTCGCGGACACGCTGCTCACTCACTTGAAGGTGGAGCATGGGCACGCGCCGCCGCGTGAACATGTCTTGGCGCGAGTCGAGCGTCACAACCCGTCCCGCTGACTGGGAGCGCGTCCTTAGCTTTGAGTTGCTGCCGGGATCGTGTTTCCTGGCTCGGTCACGGGCAAGTGTCCAGCGCTCGTTCGGCTCGGGCGGGGCGTGATCTGGCGTGGCCGTCCTTCACCGATCTGTGGGTGCACCGGTCCCGCCGGTGCATTCGCCCCGCGGTTCGGGGGCTTGGCTGGCGTCGGCGTATTTGGCGATGAAGGTTGTCAGCTTCGGATCGGTCGCGGATTGGAGTTTGAGTTGGGTGCCCCACACCGTCGCTACGACTGGTGCCGGCAGGCCCGGGAATGGGCTGAGCAGTCCGTAGGGCTGGCTTTTGACCGCGGATTGGAGGGCTTGCACCTGGTCGGGTGCGAGGTCGGGGCGGTAGGTGATCCAGATCGCTCCGTGCTCGAGGGAATGGACGGCGTTCTCGTTCTGGACGGGTTCGGTGTAGACGCCGCAGTTCTGCCATTGCTCTGAATGGTCGCCGCCCGCCGGGGGGGTCTGGGCGTAGACCACCGGCGTGGCGACGTGGCCTCGTGCCAGGCCTGGGTAGGTGACAGCGCCGGTCGCGTCGGCTGAGGCCACCGGCGGCCGTGACAGCAAGACACCGACGCCGGCGATCACCACAACGACCGCTACACCGATCGCGACCCAGATCAGGATCAATCGGCGCCGCTTCCGGCGCTGTTCTGCCACGACCGCCTCGCGGAGGGCGGTTCGTCGTGAGTCGCGGCTGGGGGTTTGCGGCATGAGGTCCTCGTCGAGTTGGGTAGGTCTGGGGAAGGTGTGGTGTACCTAGTGTGAGTGGGCCGCAGCGGCGTCACCGTAGCGATGTGGATCCCTATCGAAGGTGGTGGCGCATCCCTCGGCACAGAAGTAGAAGGTTGTGCCGCCGTGCTCGCGGGTCGCTGCGGCCTTGGCGGGGTCGACCCGCATGCCGCAGATCGGATCGATGGCCTTGATGGTCTTCTTTTCGAACATTGTCCTTCCTTCTCTGTCCACGAAGGTATGAGACTTCACATTGTCCTTCCTTCTCGGTGAATCGGATATTTCGGCATGGGTTCAGTTGTGACAGGGGCGGACTACTTGAGTTCGGGGCCGCCGATCAGGGCAAACGGGTCGTGATCTCGTTGAGCAGTGCCTTGGGTTCGAGCCACATGGAGGGGTATTCGCCGTACCAGCGCTGTACGCCGGTGGCGTCGATGAGGACGAAGCTGTGGCCGGGGAGTTCGGCGTGCATGCCCTTGCCCAGGGTTCCGTAGGCCTTGGAGGCGGTGCCGTCGTCGAGCAGGAACGGGGTGGTGACTCCGTAGTGGCTCATGTCGGTGGTGATGTCGGCTTTGGTGTTCATGACGATGGGCAGCACGGTGATGCCGATGGCGTCGAAGGCGGCCTTGTTCTTCTCGATTTCGCCCATCTGCATGAGGCAGGCGCCGCAGCCGGCCCCTTCGCTGAAGTAGAGCAGTACGGGCTTACCGCGCAGCTTGGAAAGGGTGACTGTCGTGTCCCTGGTGGTCGGCAGAGTGAAGTCGGGGGCGGTCCTGCTGGTGGTGGCCGAGGTGGTCTGGGAGGTGAACAGCATGCCCGCGATGATGGCCACCACGGCGAGGGCAGCCGCCCAGGACAGCCACAGCCGCAGGGTGCGCTTGCGTTTCTGGGTCTGGGCCGCGACCCGCTGTCGGGCGTGCAGGTCCTGACGTTGGGTGGGGCTGGTCATGTCGTCGTTCGTCCTTGTCTGCATGGCGGTTCAGTGGAGTGGGAGTTCGGAGGCGGGCGCGGGCTCGCTGGGCGAGGTCGGCATAGCGACGACGTCCTGGGCTTCGCCGCTGGCGGTGCCTCCGGGGTGTTTGCGGCGTCCGATGAGGGTTCCCCAGATGAAGATCCCGGCGAGCAGCAGCAGTCCGAGACCGAGGACGGGCTCGGGGACTGGCTTGAGCCAACCCTCGATTTGGGCGAACCAGGTGGCGAGCGCGCGTCCGGTCACGACTTGGACTTCGGTTCCGCCGCTCATGGTGCCGGTGTTGGCCAGGTAGATGATGATGCTGCCCATTACGGTGAAGCCGATCGCGACGGCGAGGTTGATGGTGTTGGTGGCCAGGGCCCATCGGCCGAAGCGCAGCCGGAGCGGTTTGGCGACCAGCGGTTTGGTGCGCAGGCCGGTGGCGTCCCAGACCAGTGCCATGACGAACAGCGGGAACACCATTCCGAACACGTAGGCCAGACCCAGCGTGACGCCACCGATGGGGGAGCCGGCGAGTGCGGACAGGGTCATGACGCCGACCAGGACCGGGGCGCAGCAGCTGGATGCAATGCCGCTGAAGACGCCGAGGGCGAAGAAGCTGGCGCTGTCGCCTTTGGTGGTGTCGGGGGTGCGCAGGAAGCTGGGCAGGCTCCACATGCGTCCGGACACGGTGAACGCGGCGAGGACGAGCATGAGTGCACCGCCGGCGTAGTAGAGGACGGTGTGGTACTTGGCGATGGCGCCGGCGATCAGGCTGATCCCGACGGTGATGGGCACGAGCACGGCTGCGAGTCCGGCGGCGAACAGGAAGGTGAGGGGCAGGAGCCGCCAGCGCCGGTTCTTGACGGCTGCGGCGAGGTAGCTGGGGGCGAGGAACACGATGCAGCAGGGCGCGAACAGCGCCACGCCACCGGCGAAGAAGGCGGCCAGGACGCCACCGGTGGTCAGCAGGTCACCCATGGCGAGCCGCCATCGATTCGCGTCGGAGGGTCTTGCGGTCCAGGAGGGCCTGGAGCTTGCTGCGGGGGAGCCGGCCGGCGGAGAAGTAGGTGCCGTCGACGAGCACGAGCGGGTTCATCGGCGGCCGGTGTTCAGCGAGGAGGGCGAGACCGGCGGGAGAGGTCGCTTGGACGAG
>JBBRIY010000311.1:0-3693 GCA_038220215.1 Propionibacteriales bacterium | reverse complement strand
AGCTCCTGCGCGCCCGCCTGGAGAAGCTGCGCAAGGCCAAGGCAGCACCCACCGGCTGATCACCAGCGCCACGTCTCGCTGCGCTCTTCCAGCTCGATCAGCGCGCGTACTGCCCGTGGAGAACGCCCTCGCCGTCGGAGGCCGGGTCGTGACTGGCGTACTTGCGTACGAGGCTCAGGTGCCCGCCGAGTAGTCCGCCGAGGCCGAAGGCCGCTCCCGCCACCCCGGTGAGGACGGCCCCTGCCGGTGACCACCCCCGCCGCCGGAGGATGTAGGACGCTGCAGAGGTCACCACGCCGGCCACGTTCAGGGCGGCGTGTGCCACACCCACGCGCCTGGTGCGGTCGTCGGCGTGGGTCCACTCCGCCCATCCGGAAAGGGCTGCGGGCAGCGCGGAGAGGCACGTCACCCCCATCAGGAGCCGGCTCTGGTCGGCAGCCCGGCCCCCGTGAACAAGGTCGAGGGCGCTCGCCGAGAGCAGGGCTCCCAGCGGGACCTGCACCAGCAGCGGATGCAACGCGTGGCCGACCGTCCGGCCGCGCAGGGTGTCGCCCAGCGGTCCGCTTCCGAGGAACGCCTCGAACGGTGGCGCCAATTCCTCGGCCAGCCGGCCGAGGGTCGCGTCCCGCTCGAGGCGCTCAAGGAACACGGTGGTCGCGGCGCGGTTCCCGCTGGTTGGTGGCATGGCTCCTCCTCGATGATGTTGCTCAGCCGCTACCCCGCGTCGATCCCGGCCAAACCATCGCTGTTCGCGGGTCACCATCGTGCGCATCTCGCCGAGCTGCCGGCCGAGGCCCTCGTTCAGTGATCAGGCAATGACCTGATTGATGGCTGCCACCTGGCGACGCGCTTCGTCGATCGTCGCCATCACGGAGACCGTCTCGGCGTGGTCGTGCACGGGTGACTCCACACGTCCCTCGGCCACGTAGGCGGCGAACGCCGTGGCCTGGCAGTTCATGCCCTCGTGCAGGGTCATGGTCTCGTCGATCCAGGTGACGCTGTCCTCCGAACCGAGCGAGCCAGTGGTGAGCGTGAGGCCCGAAGGGGCGAAGAACGGGCTCAACACCTGGAGGCGCCCGGCCTGCCCGAGGATCTCCGCCGTCACCGGCATCGAGGTCACCATCGACGTGGACGCGAGCCCGGTGGCGCCGCCGGCGGTGGGCAGGAGCAGGTCGGCGCGGGCATCGACGCCGGTTGAGGTCATGGCGCCGTGCGCGGTCACCGACGATGGCGGCCCGAGCACCGATGAGACGAACGAGATCGGGTACACCCCCGCGTCCAGCAGGGCACCGCCGCCGAGCGCGGCATTCCACATGCGGTTCTCCGGCAGGAACGGCATGGAGAACCCGAAGTCGGCACGCACCAGGTGCACCTCACCCAGCAGGCCCTCGGCGAGCACCTGACGGATGATGTCGGACTGCGGCAGGTAGCGGGTCCACATCGCCTCCATGACCAGCACCCCCGCCGCGCGACCGGCGGCCGTCATCTCCGCCGCCTCCGATGCCGACATCGCTATCGGCTTCTCGACCAGCACGTGCTTGCCGGCGGCGATCGCCTCGAGGGCGAGGGCGTGGTGCAGCGGGTGTGGCGTCGCGATGTAGACCACGTCGATGTCGGGGTCGGCGATCAGGGCGGAGGCGTCGGTACACACCGCATCGATGCCGTGCTCCGTGGCGAAAGCGTGGGTCCTGGCTGCGTCCCGTGCTGCCACGGCTACCGCCCGTTGCGCCGTGTGGGAGTGGAGTGCCTTGACGAAGTTCCCGGCGATGCCGGTGCCGATCACCCCCCAACGCAGCACAGGTACCGCAGCGGGGTCGATCACGCGCGGTGCTGGCAGGGTGAGCGTCATGAATGGCCTTCCTCGATCTCCTGGTACGCGCCAAGGACGTTAGCAGCCAGAAGCAGCACGTCTCAGTGCCTTTGCGTAGCCGGTCCGAAAGGGGTTCCGGAGCGTCAGTGGCCGCTCGTAGCGTGGCCGGCATGTCGCTCGATCAACGCGCATCGATCTTCACCGGCACACTCATCCTGCCTGGCTCCGCCGACTTCGCGGACGCCCGGCTCCACCACGGACTGCCGGGCGACCCGGCCGCGGTGGTGCGCGTCGCGGATGTCGATGACGTGGTGGCGGCCATCGCCGTGGCGCGCGCGGAGGAGCTTGCGGTGGCCGTCCGCGGTGGCGGCCACGGCATGTGGGAATCGCTTCCCGGCGCCCTCGTCATCGATCTGCACGCTCTCGACGGGATCGAGGTCGACGGGGAAGCTGACGCGGCGTCCGACGGCACCCAACTCGTCCACATCGGCGGCGGCGCGACCTGGGGCCAGGTCGCGGCCGAGTTGGGCCGGCACGGCCTGGCGATCAGCTCCGGTGACACACGCTCGGTGGGCGTGGGCGGGTTGACGCTCGGCGCCGGCATCGGCTGGGTGGTTCGCTGCTGGGGCCTCGCCCTCGACCAGCTGGTCGGCGTCCAGCTGGTCACCGCAGACGGCGGGGTGCTGGAGGTGACCGCGGCATCGCACCCCGAGCTGTTCTGGGGCCTGCGTGGCGGAGGCGGGAACCTCGGCATCGCCACCCGCTTCGACTTCCGCGCGCACGCCCTGGCCGGCGTGGTGCACGCGTCCATCACCCTCGACGGCACCGATGGCCTGACAGCTCTGGTCCGCGCCTTCCGTGACGCCATGCGCACCGCACCGCGCGAGCTGAACGCAACCCTGGTGCGTACGCCGGCGATGGGTCCCGAGATGCCCAGCCGGCTGCTGGTTGAGGCCGCGTGGGCCGGTACGGACGAGGCCGCCGCCCGCACTGCGTTCGCGCCGCTGCTCGACCTGCCCGACCTGGCGTCCAGCGAGGTCGCGGTAGCGGCGTATGCCGACCTCCTGCAGGAACCGCCGACGCCGCCGCCCGGCATACAGCTGCCGACCATCGTCGACGAGAACGGCTGGTTCGAAAGCCTGGATGACGACGTGATCGACCCCCTGGTGGCCGCCGCCCATGCCGCAGGTGCGCAGATCTTCCTGGTGCGCTGGCTCGGTGGTGCGTTCGCCGAGGTCGACCCGGACGCAACAGCCATCGCCTTCCGCAGCGCCGAGGCATTCATCATGACCGCAGGATTCGTGCCGCCGGACGCCCCGGACGGCGAAGCGAAGCGGATGAAGGCGGCGCTGTCACCGTTCGCCGACCACGCCCTCGGCACCTACGGCAACTTCACCAACTCCGTGGAACCGGGCCTGAGCGAGCGGATGTACCCACCGAAGACGCTCGCCCGGCTCCGCCGCCTCAAGCAGGAGTGGGATCCCGGCAACCTCTTCCGCCGCAACCACAGCGTCGTCAGGGCGTGATCCACACCTGGAGACGGCCGGTCTCCGCCGGGGTTCGGGCCTCCACCTGGTCGACCCGCTCCAGCCGGAAGCCGAGTCGCAGCGGGATCGCCGAGCTGGGCAGGTTCGCCTCGTCGGTGTGGATCTCGACCCGCGTCACGTCGGGCAGATCGAGTGCGATCGCGGTCAGGATCTCAACCGCCTCAGTCGCGAGCCCTGCGCCGAGGTGGGTCGCATCGAGCCAGTAGCCGATCTCGATGCCGCCATCGCCGACCCGGCGATAGAGGCCGAGACCACCGATGACCGGCCCGTCGACGGAGGGACGCACCGCGTAGAGGTAACTCACGCCGCTGATCCAGTCGGCCTCGGCACCACCAC
>JBBRIY010000310.1:0-3697 GCA_038220215.1 Propionibacteriales bacterium | reverse complement strand
CGTCGTTGCGACCTACCCGGCGGCCGACTGGCACGAGCGTGAGACCTGGGACATGTTCGGGATCATCTTCGACGGACACCCGCACCTCACCCGGATCCTGATGCCCGACGACTGGGTGGGCCACCCGCAGCGCAAGGACTATCCGCTGGGCGGCATCCCGATCGAGTACAAGGGCACGACAGTGCCGCCGGTTGAAGTGCGCAGGAGCTACCGATGACCGTGAACAGCGACGACCTCTACGCCGCCCCCGGCGAGGAGACCGAAGGCACCGTCTACACGGCCATGGGTGGCGGGGACTGGGCCGACATCGCCGACGAGCAGGCCGAGCGCGGTGACGAGGTCCTCGTCATCAACATGGGCCCGCAACACCCGTCCACGCACGGCGTGCTGCGGCTGATGGTGGAGTGCGACGGCGAGACCGTCACCAGCATCCGTCCCGGCATCGGCTTCCTGCACACCGGTATCGAGAAGAACATGGAGTACCGGTCCTGGACCCAGGGCACCACCTTCGTCACCCGCATGGACTACGTGTCCCCGCTGTTCAACGAGGCGGCCTACTGCCTGTCCGTTGAGCGGCTGCTCGGCATCGAGGACCAGATACCGCAGCGGGCCAACGACATCCGCGTCCTGATGATGGAACTGTGCCGTATCGCCTCCCACCTGATCGCGATCGGCACCGGTGGCATGGAGATCGGCGCCCTCACCGTGATGACGATCGGCTTCCGCGAGCGGGAGATGATCCTCGACTTCTTCGAGGCCGTCACCGGCCTGCGCATGAACCACGCCTACATCCGTCCCGGCGGGGTGGCGATCGACCTGCCGGAGACCGGCATCGCCCAGCTGCACGACCTGATCAACTGGCTGGAGAAGCACCTGCCGGAGTACGCGGCCTTCTGCAACGAGAACCCGATCTTCAAGGGCCGCATGGTCGGCGTCGGCTACCAGGACCTGTCCGCCTGCTTCGCGCTCGGTGTGACCGGCCCGATCCTGCGGTCGGCCGGGTACGCGTGGGACCTGCGCAAGCAGCAGCCCTACTGCGGCTATGAGACCTACGACTTCGACGTGATCACCTGGGACACGTCCGACGCCTATGGCCGCTTCCGGGTGCGCCTTGACGAGATGTGGGAGAGCCTGAAGATCGTCAAGCAGGCCACCGATCGGCTCGAGGCCTCCAGCGGGCAGCCGGTGATGATCGACGACCCGAAGATCGCCTGGCCCGCGACGCTCGCGCTCGGTCCGGACGGGCAGGGGAACAGCCACGAGCACATCAAGCACATCATGGGTGAGTCCATGGAGGCCCTTATTCACCACTTCAAGCTGGTGACCGAGGGCTTCCGCGTTCCGCCGGGCCAGGCCTATGTGCCGATCGAGTGCCCCAAGGGCGAGCTGGCCTGCCACGTGGTCTCCGACGGCGGAACCAAGCCGTTCCGGGCGCACATGCGCGACCCCGGTTTCAACAATCTCCAGTCCGTACCGATCCAGTGCGAGGGCGGCATGCTGGCCGACATCGTCGTCGCCATCGGTTCCCTCGACCCCGTGATGGGAGGCGTGGACCGATGAGCGGCCACGAGTTCCAGTCCTTCTTCCCCGATTCGGGTGAAGTGGACATGACCGACACCACCACCAGCATCGACGAGGCCACCCTTGCCGAGCTGCGCGACCTGGCCGGGCGTTACCCGCAGGCCCGTTCCGCGCTGCTGCCGATGCTGCACCTGGTGCAGAGCGTCGACGGCCGGATCTCCCCGGCCGGCATCGAGGCGTGCGCGCAGGTGCTGGGCATCTCCACGGCCCAGGTCTCCGGCGTTGCCACCTTCTACACGATGTATCGCCGTCGTCCTGGCGGCAAGCACCACGTCGGGGTCTGCACCACGGCGCTGTGCGCCGTGATGGGCGGCGACACGCTGCTGGAGAAGGTCGCTGCGAAGCTCGGCATCGAGCCGGACGAGACGACCGCTGACGGCACGTTCAGCCTTGAGCGCATCGAGTGCAACGCAGCCTGCGATTTCGCCCCGGTGATGATGGTCAACTGGGAGTTCATGGACAACATGACCCCGGTCAAGGCTGAGGCGCTGATCGACGACCTCGCTGCGGGCAGGGACGTCGCGTCCACCCGTGGCGCGACTATCACCTCGTGGCGCGAGGCCGAGCGGGTGCTCGCCGGGTTCCCCGACGGACGCGCGGACGAGGGTCCGAGCGCGGGCGAGGCGTCGCTGCTGGGCAAGTCGATCGCCGATGCCAACGGTTGGGCCGCACCGGCGACTGAGGAGAACTGATGACCGACACTCTCACGCCGGTCCTCTCGGCCAATTGGGGCGCCGAGAAGTCCTGGACGCTGGACGCCTACACCGCGACCGGTGGCTACGAGGCCGTCGGCACCGCGCTCAAGCTCACTCCCGCAGAGGTGACGGACCTGGTGAAGGAGTCCGGCCTGCGCGGACGCGGGGGAGCGGGCTTCCCGACCGGCATGAAGTGGAGCTTCGTGCCGAAGGACAACCCGAACCCGACCTACCTCGTGGTGAACGCAGACGAGTCCGAGCCCGGCACCTGCAAGGACATGCCGCTGCTGCTGGCCAGCCCGCACACGCTGGTGGAGGGCATGATCATCGCCTCCTACGCGATCAACTGCCACACGGCGTTCGTCTACATCCGGGGCGAGGTGCTGCACATCGTCCGGCGCATGCAACAGGCCGTTGCCCAGGCGTACGCGGCCGGCTACCTCGGCAAGAACATCCAGGGCTCCGGCTTCGACCTGGACATCATCGTCCACGCCGGTGCGGGCGCCTACATCTGTGGTGAGGAGACGGCGCTGCTCGACTCCCTCGAGGGCCGCCGCGGTCAGCCCCGGCTGCGTCCGCCGTTCCCCGCTGTTGCCGGGCTCTACGCGTCCCCGACCGTGATCAACAACGTCGAGTCGATCGCCAGCGTCCCCTCGATCGTGAAGAACGGCTCGTCGTGGTTCGGCTCGATGGGCACGGAGAAGTCCAAGGGCATGACGATCTACTCGCTGTCTGGTCACGTGAAGCGTCCCGGGCAGTTCGAGGCCCCGCTGGGCATCACGCTGCGCCAGTTGCTGGACCTCTCCGGCGGCGTCCGCTCCGGCCACCAGCTGAAGTTCTGGACGCCGGGCGGCTCCTCCACCCCGATCCTGACCGGTGAGCACCTCGACGTGCCGCTGGACTACGAGGGCATGGCCGGCGTCGGCTCGATGCTGGGCACCAAGGCGCTGCAGGTCTTCGACGAGACCACGTCCGTCGTGCGGACGACCCTGCGCTGGATCGAGTTCTACAAGCACGAGTCCTGCGGCAAGTGCACGCCCTGCCGCGAAGGCAACTGGTGGCTGGTGCAGCTGCTGAAGAAGTTCGAGGCGGGCGAGGCCGTCGACGGTGACGTCGACAAGCTGCTCGACATCTGCGACGACATCGGCGGCAAGTCGTTCTGCGCACTGGCCGACGGCGCGGTGGCCTGTGTCACCAGTGCGGTGCGGCATTTCCGTCCCGAGTTCGAGGCCGGCTACAAGACCCCGGCCTGGGAGCTGTTCCCCTACGGGGCGAGCGAATTGTTCCCCGTTTCCGAAGACACAGCCGCCGAGAAGGCAGGAGCACACGCATGAGCGTGGTCACCAAGGCCGACCAGGTAGCGACGGTCGACACCATCGCGGTGACGATCGACGGTATCGAGGTGCAGGTGCCCAAGGGCA
>JBBRIY010000309.1:0-3717 GCA_038220215.1 Propionibacteriales bacterium | reverse complement strand
AGAAGGCGACACGGTCTTCCGCACCTGCGCCCGGCTGCACGAGGCGCTGGCCGGTCGGGTACTGGTGGCCGCCGACCTGCGCTGGCCCGGGCTGTCCACGGCCCACCTGGTGGGGCAGTCCACGATCGAGGTGGTGCCCAGAGGCAAGCACATCCTGCACCGCCTCGACTCGGGCTGGACGCTGCATTCCCACCTGAAGATGGAGGGCCAGTGGCGCATTTCCCACACCGGCGAAGCGATCCCCGGTGGACATGACGTGCGGGCAGTCCTCAGCAACGCCGACTGGACGGCGACCGGGCTGCGGCTGGGCATGCTCGACATCGTCCGCACCAGTGGAGAGGACACCTTCGTGGGCCACCTCGGGCCCGACATCCTCACCACTGACTTCGACCAGCAGCGGGCCGTCGGCAACCTGGCTGGGCCGGTCGGCGCTGCCCTGCTCGACCAACGCAACGTCGCCGGGATCGGCACGATGTGGGCCAGCGAGTCGCTCTTCCTGCAGGGGATCTTCCCGTGGGCGGACGCCACAACCCTCGACCCCGACGCTCTGCTCGGCCTGATCGCACGGGCCCGCCGCCTCATGACAGCGAACCTGCCCCACGCCGTCCAGACCAGCACCGGCATTCGCAGGGAGGGCGAGAACCACTACGTGCACGCCCGTTCTGGACGGCCCTGCCGCCGCTGCGGCACCACGATCCGGGTAGCGCAGATCGGTCCGCCCACCCGGGAGCGGGCGATGTTCTACTGCCCCACCTGCCAGGGCGGGCTCGCCCCGGGTGATGACGGGCGCCCGCTGCGTCCCCTCGGCTCCCGCTGAGCCCGGAATCGTGCGAATAGGCTGCTCGCCATGGACGTAGGGTTCTTGGTGATCGTGATCGGGAGCCTTCTCCTCCTGTTCGGGATTGCCGTGGTCGTCGCCGTCGTCCGCGTCGCCCGCCGTTGGTCGATCGAGAAGCGCTCGCCGCTGGCCAAGGCGGAGGCGCGGGTCGTCGACAAGCGGACCGTCCTGACCCCCCGAGGCCGAGAAACGCAGTGCTACTTCGTCACGTTCGAGTTCCCGACCGGAGAGCGGCTCGAGCTGGAGGTCCCCGGACAGGATTCGGGCGTGCTCGTCATCGGCGACCAGGGCAGCCTGGCATGGCAAGGCCTGCGCTATCTCGGTTTCGCGCGCGAGGTCCTCCGCTAGCTCGCCGCTCGGACTCGACGCCGCGAATTCGACGCTGACACTCACCCTGCGGCGGCTTCCCAGCGCTACGATCCGAACGTGGACGTACCTGCAGTGGTGCGCGGGCAGGATCCGGTCGTCGACTACAAGGCGAGCCTGCTGGCCGGACTCGATCCTGCCTCTCCCGAAGCGGCAGCCCTGCAGAGCCGGATCCCCACCTCGCCGATCGCCAGGTCCCTGCTGATGGTGCTGGACCAGGACGCCAAGACGCTGCAACACACGTATCGCAAGTGGCAGGGCCCGCACTGGACGCTGACCTGCCTTGCCCTGATCGACTACCCGCCCGGCGACAAGGACCTGGTGCCGCTGGTGCAGCGGGTGCATGACTGGATGTTCTCCCGCCACTTCCTCGAGCAACCCCATACCGAGATCAAGCCCGGCAAGGCGGACCGGGTCCGGCATTGTGCGTCGATGGACGGGAACGCGATCTGGTACTCGGTCCGGCTGGGCCTTGAGGAAGACCGCACCCGCGACCTGGTCGACCGGTTGATCGGCTGGCAGTGGCCCGACGGCGGCTGGAACTGCGACCGCAATCCGGGGGCCACCCACTCCTCGTTCCAGGAGTCACTGATCCCGGCCCGAGGGCTGTGGGCCTACGGGCAGGCCCACGACTACCCGCCGGCGCGAGCAGCCGCCGAGCGCGTCGCCGAGCTGGTGCTGGCCCGACGCCTGCTGTGGCGACAAAGCGACGACAGCCTGATCACGCCAGCTTGGGACGGCCGCCCCGGGCCCGACCGGATCCACTACCCGGTCCAGTTCTTCGACGTCCTGTTCGCGCTGCAGGTGATGGCTGACCTGGGCCGATTGGACGACCCGCGCTGCGCGGATGCGCTCGCCCTGCTGGAAGCCAAGCGCCTGCCTGATGGGGGCTTCCCGCTGGAGGCTCCCAACGCACGAACCTCGGAAGAACTGGTGAGCCGAGGCAGTTACGCCGACTGGGGTCCGTCGGGTCGAGGGGTCAGCAACCCACTGGTGACGCTGGCTTCGCTGGCCGTTCTCAATGCTGCCCCGGGTCGGCAAGGCCGGAAGTGAGCCGTGCCTGAAGCTCGGCATAGCGCAGGGTCGCCAACTGGCTGGGTTCACCCTTGCGGCAGAACTGGAATCCTGCGAAGGCCCGGCTGACCCGGCTGGGCACAACCTGACCGTCGACGAGCTGAGCCTCCAGGACAGCGACGGCCTCGGCGAACCGGGAGTCGGCGCGCGACCGCTCGTAGTGCGAAAGTACCTGCACCCAGGAGAACGGGTGGTAGTCGGCCAGCGGGTAGCTCACCTGCAGGAACAGGCTCCCGATCCCATAGTGGCATGGGCCGAGCGGCGCGCGGCTCACCCAGTAGTCGAGCAGGAACGCCACGGCCCCGTCCAGCGCCGAGCAGTTGTTGGCCATCCCGGTGAACCGGAAGGCATCCAGCGCGATCAGTGTCGGCCCCGGGTTCGAGTACTCGGTCTCGGGGCCGTGCCCGTAGCTGAACTTGTTGCAGCGCCAGCCGTTGTCGCCGAACTGCTGCGGCGCCACCGCAAACCGTCCGTCGTCCCGCCAGGCACTCCAGATCAGCTCTGTCGTCGACGCCAACACCGGGTCGGTCGCCTCGACGCCGAACTCGACCAGCAACCGCGCGGCACCGAGGGTCGAGAAGGGACCACCCTTGATAAGGCCCAGGTCCGGTGTCGCCCAGTAGTCGGCGCCGTTGTCGTGTCGTCGGGCGAGGATCGCCGCCGCGTCCGCACCGAACTCCGGTCGTACCTCCATGCTTCATTGTCGCCGCGGTAACCCACGTCCGGCTGGACTCCTCCGAAGCTGCCGGGCCGCCGTCCAGGCGTCCGGTCGGTAGGGTGACCGGCATGGCGTGGTGGCAGCGGACGCTGACGGTCCTGAAGGCAAATCCCTCCGGGACCCTCCTGGTCGTGCAACTGATCGGCATCCTGCTCTACGCGTTCGTCGACGACACCCCGGCCAACTCGATCGGACGCCTCGCGCTGTCGTTGTTCGGCATGCTCGTGGTGCTGCTGGCACTCGGCGTCGTCCGGGCCACCCCCACCTACACGTGGCTCGGTGTGCTGATCGGCATCCCCGCCGTCATCCTCACGATCGTCGACTGGGCGACGGCGGCCGCGCAACCGTGGCACCTGGTCTCCGACGTGGTGCACGTCGCCTTCTACGGCTACACGCTGGTCGGGCTGCTGCGCTACATGTTCGCCGACGAGGAAGTCAGCCAGGACGAGATCTGGGCGATCGGCGCCACCTTCACCGTCGCGGTCTGGCTGTGGGCCTATGCCTACTCCGCCGTGCAGGGCATCGTGCCCGGCTCCTTTATCGCCGCCGTCGACCCGGAGGCCCAGCGCACCTGGCTGGAGTTGCTGTTCCTCTCGACCACGACCATGACCAGCACCGGGCTGTCGGACATCGTGCCGGTGAAGCCGCTGGCCCGCTCCATCGTGATGGTGCAGCAGATCGCGGGCATGCTGTACCTGGCGGTGGCGGTCTCCCGGATCGT
>JBBRIY010000308.1:0-3719 GCA_038220215.1 Propionibacteriales bacterium | reverse complement strand
CACCCCGGCACGGATGACGGCGAGGAACGCGCGCAGGATCCGGTCGTGGTCGAGGCTCGCGACGGCGTCCAGCTGTTGGCCGAGCCAGGTGTAGAGCTCCTCCACCGCTGCCGATCGATCGTCGAGCTCGTCGAACAGGCTCGGGTCAAACCGGGACTCGAAGGCCGCGACCAGCCCGGAGGCAACCTGCGGGTAGGCGTTGAGCGCCGTGGCGATGTAGGTCTGGCTGAACGGCACCCCGGCCTGCAGCAGGTAGCGGGAGATTCCCCGCAACCAGCTGACCTGCCGCCAGCCCAGACCGGCGGACACCACGAGGCGGTTCAGGCTGTCCGCTTCGCTCGCACCGGTCCAGGAGGCGATGAAGACGTCCATGAACCGTTGCCGGCCCTCCGCGTCCCAGGAGGCGGCGTCGGCGTCGGGTGGCAGTCGCAGGCCGAAGTCGTAGACCAGCACCCGCCGTCCGCGCAGGTCCCAGCTGTAGGGACGCTCATCGATGACTTCGGCCCCGAGCACCGACAGGTGCGGCATCACCTGGGTGAGCGACATCGACCGGCTGCTGATCACCTTCAGCCGCAGGTCGGACTCGTCGGTGTCCTCCAGCGGTTCGGCAAGGCAGAGCCGCAGGTCGTCCGGGCCGGCGAGCTGGTTGGCCATGGCGAGGTCGGCGACAGCAACCGCCGGCGGGTAGTCCGCCGTGTAGGCCTCGCTGAAGTCGACACCCCGCTGCTCGCTGGGTAGTGCCTCCACGAGGGCGACGAAGTCGTCGTCCCAGCTGCGGGAGGCCGCCGCGGCCTCCCCCTGGATGCGCTCGAGGTCGACCTCGTCAGGGGCGTCCGGGTCGAGCCGCACCACGAAGAACAACCGGGTCAGCACCGACTCGCTGACCAGGGTGGTGAACTCCAGTTCGACCCCGCCAAGGCGCGCAAGGAGGATGTCCTGGATGCGGAGGCGGGACGCGGTGTTGTACCGGTCACGCGGCAGGTACACGATCGCCGTCGCGAAGTTGCCGTAGTTCGCGCGGCGCAGGAAGACGCGGGTCTGGCGGCGTTCACGCAGGGCAGCGATCGCTGCGACGATCGGTGCGAGTTCCTCGACGCTGGCCTCGAAGAGCTCATCGCGAGGATAGGTGGCCACCACCTGGCGTACCGCGTTCCAGCCGTAGGAGTGCGGCTCGAAGCCGCACCCAGCGAGCAGGCGGCTGCCCTTGGCCACCAGCACCGGGATGTTGGCCACCGACTCGGTGTAGGCCGCCGCGGCCAGCAGGCCGAGGAAGCGCCGCTCGCCGAGCAGCGCACCGTCGGTGGAGAAGCGGCGGACGGCGACGTGCTCGAGGTATACCGGACGGTGCACCGGGGAACGCCGCGGGTCCCGGACCATGACCAGTGGCTCCTGCTCGCCATGGGACGGGACGGTGACCCGGTCTGCCTCGGTGGTTCCGCGCAGGATGCCCAGGCCGCTTCCCGGCTCCGGCACGAGGGCGCCGTCGGACAGCGCGTAGTCGGCGTAGCCGAGGAAGACGAAGTGGTCGTCGGCCAGCCACTCGAGCAGGTCAACCGCCTGGCTGCCGGCGGGAGTGTGGTCGTCACGGAGCTCCTCGACCGCTGACCGCGCCTTCTGGAGCATCGGCTGCCAGTCATCGACGGCGACGTTCACGGCAGCAAGCGCCTGACGCAGCCCGGCTTCCAGCTGGTCGCTGCTGCTCTGCGCGGCTGCCCCGAGCGGAGGATAGATCTCGACCGCGATCCACGACTCCGCGATTCCGGCGTCTGCGCCCGCGTTCAGCGAGGTCAGGGCGTCGGCAGCGTCCCGCTGCACCCGTAGTTGCGGATGGTAGAGCCGGCGCAGGCTCCACTCCTGGCGGGTGAGTTCCATGGTGATGGTGTCGACGAGGAACGGGCGGTCCTCGGTGACGATCAGGGCGACCGTCGAGCCGTCCTGGCCAACCCCGGGAACCCCGCCGGGGACGAGCACCTGTAGCAGGTGCTCCCCGGGAGCCCGCCGGCCGCCCAGGCGCAGGTGTTGCGTGACCATCCCTGCGAGCGAGGTGGGATCGATGTCCACCAGGTCGGGTTCGGGGACGGGTGCGAGGTAGGCGGCGAGCAGTGCGCCCATCTCGTCCGAGGGTCCTTCGGCCATCGCGGAGGACGTCAGCGACTCGCGCAGACCTCTCGAGTTACCCGGCACCACAGTGGACACGACTGCTCCTTCGCAGCGAGTTCGGCTCCAAACAGACTATCCGCGCCACAATGGCCCGCATGGAGATACACGCCACCAACGACTTCGCTGCTCCGACCGATACCGTATTCGCGATGCTCACCGACCGGGCCTTCCTCCGTGCGGTCTGCCTGGCAACCGATCCGGTCGGGCATGAGGTGTCCACCGACGGCCTGAGCACCTCCACCCGACGGGTAATGCCGACACCCTCGGTGGTCAAGCGATTTGCCGGCCCGACCATGACCATCATCGACGACATCACCTGGGACGCAGCGCCCGTCGACGACGTGCGGCGCGGCGCGACGCTCGTGACCGTCGAGGGGATGCCCGCCGATGTCGTGGGCACCGTCACCCTCGCCCCGGGCGGTCGTGGCTCGGTGCTCACCTACACCGGAGAGCTGACCGTCCGCGTCCCCGTGCTCGGGCCCGGGCTCGCCAAGCAGGCAGCCCCCGCCCTGCTGGAAGCCCTCGACGTGCAACAGCGTGTGGGCGATGAATGGCTCGCGGGCCGCTCCGATCCGCCGAGCACCGGCTAGACCTTTCCGACGGGATAGCGCAGGTGCGTCACGCCGACGCCAGCGATCACCGTCGGGTTGCCGAGGACGACCGGCGTCCCGGCGAGGTGGTCGAAGAGCCGGATGCCCGAGCCCAGCAGGACGGCCGCCAGGTCGATGTGCAGCTCGTCGATGAGGCCGGCTTCCAGGCACTGCTGAATGGTGTCTGCCCCGTGCACGCCCACGGACTTCCCGCCGGCAGCAGCCTTGGCCTGGCTCACGGCGCTCTCGATGCCGTCGGTCACGAAGTGGACGGTCGAGTCGCGACGCGGCCATCCCTCGGGGATCTCATGGGCAAGGACGAAGGCCGGTCCCCAGGCGTGATTCCCGCCCCAGCCGTCGGCGAAGCCGAAGGTCCGCCGACCGGTCAGCATGGCACCGAGTTCGCCCGTAAGCCCGCGCAGGTGCTCAGCGCTCGCAGCGGACACCCGGAACGTCATCGGGTCGGATCCACCCGTCTCGATCTCGACGTCACCCGACGTGAAGTACCAGTCGAAGACCTCCGACACGCCATCGTCGGGGCTCGCGACGAAGCCGTCCAGCGACATGGACATGATGGCCACAACCTTCGACATTGCGGTGCTCCTCTCGTTGCCGAGGCCTGATGACCACCTTCCACCCGTTGGGGCTCGGCGGCCAGCTCAGGGCTCGAGGGAGATACGTTCCCGGAACGATTGTTCCCCTGAACCTCAGTGGAAGTCTGGACCTCAGTGGAAGTCTGAACCTCAGTGGAAGTCGCGAGAGCGGTGCACGACCATGATCGGCAGGGGCTCGAGGCGGTCCGCCACAACGTTGACGACACCTTCGGGAGAGCGTTCGAGCTTGCCGCGCACGATCAGTGCCGGCGACGATCGTGCCACCCGCCGGAAGCGTTGCCACACCCCCACCGAGCAGACCACGTTCACCAGGCCGAACTCGTCCTCCAGGCTGACGAAGGTGATGCCGGACGCC
>JBBRIY010000307.1:0-3721 GCA_038220215.1 Propionibacteriales bacterium | reverse complement strand
TGATGTCATCGACGATGGCGGCGAACTTCGCCTCCTCCGTCCGGTAGATCAGGTCGGACTGGTCGATCCGGATCATCGGCTTGTTGGTCTCGATGGGCAGCACGCCCAGGCCGTAGATCTTCTGGAACTCGGATTCCTCGGTCTTCGCCGTACCGGTCATGCCGGCGAGCTTGGTGTACATCCGGAAGTAGTTCTGCAAGGTGATGGTGGCGAGCGTCTGGTACTCGTCCTTGATGTCCACGCCCTCCTTCGCCTCGAGCGCCTGGTGCAGGCCCTCGTTGTAGCGGCGGCCGACGAGGGTGCGGCCGGTGTGCTCGTCGACGATCAGCACCTCGCCCTCGATGAGCACGTAGTCCTTGTCGAGCTTGAACAACTCCTTGGCCTTGATGGCGTTGTTCAGGTAGGAGATCAGTGGCGTGTTCGCGGACTCGTAGAGGTTCTCGATGCCGAGCCGGTCCTCCACGACGGAGATGCCCTGTTCCAGCACCGACACCGTCCGCTTCTTCTCGTCCACCTCGTAGTGGGTGTCGCGCGTCAGCGTCCGCACCAGCTTCGCGAACTCCGGGTACCAGACCACATTGTCCTCCGACGGCCCGGAGATGATCAGCGGGGTACGTGCCTCGTCCACCAGGATCGAGTCGACCTCGTCGACGATCGCATAGTGGTGGCCGCGCTGCACGCAGTCGTCGAGGCTGAGCGCCATGTTGTCGCGCAGGTAGTCGAAGCCGAACTCGTTGTTCGTGCCGTAGGTGATGTCGCAGGCGTAGGCCTCGCGACGCTCCGCCGGGGTCATCTCCGAGAGGATCGCACCGACCTTGAGGCCGAGGAAGTGGTGGATCCGGCCCATCTGCTCGGACTGGAACTTGGCCAGGTAGTCGTTCACGGTGACCACGTGGACACCCTTGCCGCTCAACGCGTTCAGGTAGGCCGCCAGCACGCCGACGAGGGTCTTGCCCTCACCGGTCTTCATCTCGGCGATGTTGCACCAGTGGAGGGCGGCACCACCCTGGATCTGCACGTCGAAGTGCCGCTTGCCGAGCACCCGCCTGGTCGCCTCGCGGACGGCACCGAATGCTTCGGGCATGATCGCGTCGATCGACTCGCCGTTCTCCAGCCGAAGCTTGAACTCGGCGGTCTGGCCTCGCAACTCGTCGTCGCTCATGGCCTCGAAGTCGGGCTCGATCAGGTTCACCTGGTCGGCCACCACCTTCAGCTTCTTCAGCTGGCGGCCTTCGCCCATATGCAACATCTTGTCCAGTAGACCCACGGGCTCGATTCTTCCTGTGTCGATTCACGGAGCGCTTCCCCAGCGGGGCGCACCCGCCCATCCTATTGGCTGGTGCGAACGGCGACGGCACCGAAGTCGCGGCCCCGGGAGCCAGATCTACTGATTCGACGCACACTTGCAACAAAGCAATGGCAGGATTCGGCCCATCGTCACTGCGAAAGGACTCAAATGAAGCGACTGATCAGCTTCGCTGCGGCCGCATCCGCGCTCGCTCTCGTCGTGTCCGGTTGTGCCAACTACGCGCAGCCGTCCGCTTCGTCATCTTCATCAGCCTCGGCACCTGCCGCGGCAATCACCGACCTGTCCGGATTGAAGGGCAAGACGCTCGCTGTCCAGACCGACACCACTGGCCAGAAGTACGCCGAGGACAACAAGGCGGAGTTCGGTTACAACGTCAAGGTGTTCGACGACCTGCCCGGCGCCGTGAACGCGGTCCTCGCCGGTACGGCCGACGCAACGATCAACGACAACGGCGTGCTGTACGACTTCGCCAAGCAGAACCCGACGACCAAGGTCGTCAAGGAGTTCGACACCGGTGAGAACTATGGCTTCAACGTCGCCAAGTCCAATACTGGCCTGCGCGACACGATCAACGCAGCGCTGACCGAGGCCAAGGCCGACGGCACCTACAAGGCGATCTACCAGAAGTGGTTCGGCGCCGACGGACCCACGGATGCCCCGAGCGCACCTGCTGCGTCCGGCGCCAAGCCCGTGCTCGTCGACCCGACAACCCTGACGGTCTGCACACACCTGGCGTACCGGCCGTTCCAGTATCTCGACACCGACAACACCACGATCATCGGCTTCGATGTTGACCTGGCTGACGTCGTGGCCAAGAAGCTGGGCGTGACCCAGAAGATCGTCGATATCGACTTCGGCCAGATCACCTCGGGCGCGGTCTTCGCCGCCAAGAAGTGCGACATGGGCGCTGCCGCGATCACGATCACCCCGGAGCGCGACGCAGCTGCGCCGTTCTCCATCGGGTACTTCGCTGCCACCCAGGCCTTGCTGGTCAAGCCCTGACCCTGAGTTACTGAATACGGCGTGCCCGGTCCGGATCCCGGGCCGGGCACGCTGGGCATATCGTCTGAAACCTCAGCGAGGAGACCATGAGCGCCATATCCAGCACGACAACTGCTCCGCCGAAGAAGAAGAAGCTGTCGCCGCGAAAGCGGGCACGACGCGTCCAGATCGTCCAGTACGCGGTGCTGGTGCTGGCTGTGGTCCTCGCAGCGCTCACGATCGATGGTCGCCAGCTCCAGCAGGTGTTCTTCCGGCCCGACCTCGTCGCCCAGACCTTCGGCCCGGAACTCGGCACGGCCTTCATCAACACCATCATCTACACCGCCGGGGCCTTCGTCCTCGGCCTCGTGCTTGGCACCGTCCTCGCCTTGATGAAGCTCAGCCAGGTGGGCCCGTACCGCTGGCTCGCCACCATCTACACCGAGTTCTTCCGCGGGATCCCCGCCATCATCGTGCTTCTCGCATTCAGCCTCATGGGCGTCGCGTTCCCTGGCTTCTCCTTCCCGTTCGACCCGTACGGCACCGTCTGGGTGGCGTTGGGCATGGTGTCGGCCGCCTACATGTCCGAAACCATCCGCGCCGGCATCCAGGCAGTCCCCAAGGGCCAGATCGAAGCGGCCCGCTCCCTGGGCATGTCGCCGGGCATGTCGATGCAGCGGATCGTCCTGCCCCAGGCTTTCCGGATCGTCACTCCCCCGCTCACCAACGAGCTGGTGCTGCTGACAAAGGACTCCTCCCTGGTCTACGTCCTCGGACTGTTCGCGTCGGGGTACGAACTGACGAAGTTCGGGCGCAACCTCGCGAACTCGTTCGCCAACATCACGCCGCTCGTGGTCGCCGGTCTGTGCTATCTGGTGATCACCCTGCCGCTGACCTACCTGGTCCGGCGCATGGAGATCCAGCAGAGGAAGGCAACCCGATGACCGTCTCGGAGGTTCTCGACACCGGCAACCGCGAGGACGAGATCCAGATCTACGACCTGCACAAGTCGTTCGGCGACCTCGAGGTCCTGACCGGCATCACGACGACAATCCACCGCGGCGAGGTCGTGTGTGTGATCGGGCCGTCCGGCTCCGGCAAGTCGACGCTGCTGCGCTGCGTGAACCTCCTGGAGCAGCCAACCAAGGGACGGATCTTCATCCTGAACCAGGAGATCACCGACCCCGACGCCGATGTCGATCACCTGCGCACCCAGATGGGCATGGTGTTCCAGAGCTTCAACCTGTTCCCGCACCTGACCGCGCTGCAGAACTGCTCGATCGCGCTGGTCCGCGTGCTGAAGAAGGACCCGGAAGAGGCAAAGAGGATCGCCCAGGAGAACCTGGAGAAGGTGGGCCTCGGCGACCGCGGCCACTCCTACCCCGCGCAGATGTCCGGCGGGCAGCAACAGCGGGTGGCGATCGCCCGCGC
>JBBRIY010000306.1:0-3747 GCA_038220215.1 Propionibacteriales bacterium | reverse complement strand
CGCAGGGCCCCGACGAGGTTCATGGTGCCGTCGGCGATGTGGGACGGCCCGAGGAGGATCTCCTCCAGTGTGCCGATGGCGCCGAACTTCACCCGCTCGCCACGAGGCAGCGTGGCGTGCCAGGCCTCCGGGCCCCAGTGGTAGCCGTGGCCGGGAGCCTCGCTGGCACGGGCGAGAGGTGTGCCGACCATGACGGCGTCCGCACCACAGGCGATGGCCTTGGTGATGTCGCCGGACCGGCCGAGGGCGCCGTCCGCGATCACGTGCACGTAGCGGCCGCCGGACTCGTCGAGGTAGTCGCGACGCGCCTCCGCGACGTCGGCCAGAGCTGAGGCCATCGGCACCTCGACGCCCAGCACGTTGCGGGTGCGCTTGGTCGCGCCGCCGCCGAAGCCGACAAGGACGCCGGCAGCGCCGGTGCGCATCAGGTGCAGCGCCGACTGGTAGGTCGCGCAGCCCCCGACGATCACGGGGACGTCGAGCTCGTAGATGAACTTTTTCAGGTTCAGCGGCTCATCGGCGGTGGAGACGTGCTCGGCTGAGACGGTCGTGCCGCGGATGACAAAGAAGTCGACGCCCACCTTCTCGACGACACCGGCGAACTCAGCGCAGGTCTGTGGGGACAGCGAGCCCGCCACCGGGGCGCCGGCCGCGCGGATCTCGGCCATCCGCTCGGTGATCAGCTCAGCCTTGATGGGCTCCGCATACAGCGCCTGCATCCGCTTGGTGGCAGTGACCGGGTCGTCGATGTCGGCGAGCTCTGTCAGCAGTGCCTCCGGGTCGGCGTAGCGCGTCCACAGCCCCTCGAGGTTCAGGACGCCGAGGCCACCGAGTTTGCCCATGGCGATGGCCGTCGCCGGCGACATCACAGAGTCCATCGGTGCGGCCACGATCGGGAAGTCGAACGTCAGGGCATCGATGCGCCAGGACAGGTTCACCTCCTCGATGCCGCGGGTGCGACGCGTGGGGACGATGGCGATGTCGTCGAAGCCGAAGACGGGCAGGGCCCGCTTGGAACGGCCGATCTCGATCATGGTGTTGAGCTCCCTTGCTCAGGACTGCGAGGAGTAATTGGGTGCCTCGATGGTCATCTGGATGTCGTGCGGGTGTGATTCGCGCAGCCCGGCTGCGGTGATCCGGACGAACCGGCCCTTGCTGTGGAGTTCCGGGATCGTGAGCGCGCCGGTGTAGAACATCGACTGCCGCAGGCCGCCGACCAGCTGGTAGGCCACGGCTGCGAGCGGGCCGCGGAACGCGACCTGTCCCTCGATGCCTTCGGGGATCAGCTTGTCGTCGCTGGTCACGTCACCCTGGAAGTACCGGTCCTTGGAGTACGAGTTCGCGCGTCCCCGGGCAGCCATTGCGCCCAGCGAGCCCATGCCGCGATAGCTCTTGAACTGCTTGCCGTTGATGAAGACGAGCTCGCCGGGGCTCTCCTCGCAGCCGGCCAGCAGCGAGCCCAGCATCACGGCGTCCGCGCCGGCGACGAGCGCCTTGGCGATGTCGCCGGAGTACTGCAGGCCGCCGTCGCCGATCACGGGGACGCCGGCGGGCTTGCACGCGCGGGCGGCATCGTAGATGGCGGTCACCTGCGGGACGCCGACGCCGGCGACCACCCGGGTGGTGCAGATCGAGCCCGGTCCGACGCCGACCTTGACGCCGTCAGCGCCAGCTTCGACGAGGGCCTTCGCGCCGGCGTAGGTGGCGATGTTGCCACCGATGATGTCCACGTCTGCCGCTGCCGGTTCAGCCTTCAGCCGGCGAATCATGTCCAGCACGCCCTGGGAATGGCCGTGGGCGGTGTCGACGACGATCGCGTCCACCCCGGCGTCCACGAGCAGCATCGCGCGCTCCCAGGCGTCCCCGAAGAAGCCGATCGCCGCGCCGACGCGCAGGCGGCCCTGGGGATCCTTGCTCGCCAACGGGTACTTGTCGGACTTCACATAGTCCTTCAGGGTGATCAGGCCACGCAGCCGGCCCTGGTCGTCGACCAGCGGCAACTTCTCGATCTTGTACTTCGCGAGCAGCTTGAGGGCGTCGTCGCTGCTGATCCCGGGCGGGCCGGTGACGAGCGGCATCGGGGTCATCACTTCGCCGACGGGGCGCATCGGGTCATCCTCGAAGCGCATGTCGCGGTTGGTGACGATGCCGAGCAGTTTCATGTCGGAGTCGACGACGGGCACGCCAGAGATGCGGAAGTGGCCGCACATCTCGTCGACCTCGCCGATGGTGGCATCAAGGGTCGTCGTGATCGGCTGGTCGATCATGCCGGCCTCGGAGCGCTTCACGCGGTCGACCTGGCTGGCCTGGTCGGTGGCGGACATGTTGCGGTGCAGGATGCCCATCCCGCCCTCGCGGGCCATCGCGATCGCCATGCGCGACTCCGTGACGGTGTCCATCGCCGAGCTCAACAGGGGGATCCGCAGCCGGATCCGGCGGCTCACGGAGGTGGTGGTGTCCACGGCCGACGGGATCACGTCGCTCTCGTTGGGCTGAAGCAGCACGTCGTCGAAGGTCAGTCCGAGGGCTGCGAACGGCCCGGGCACTCCGGACGGCGTGAGGTCGGCAGAAATCGACACGTCTCACCTATCTGTCACTCGGTTGCGAATGGTCAGTGTATCGCCGCGGGACCAGCGGCCCTGCTGCGGTCAGCCGATGGCGGCGAAGGCCTGCATGAGCGTGGGTTGGCCGAACTCGAACCCCGCCTCGAGGAGCCGGGCGGGCCGCACCCGCTGGCCGGTCAGCAACGCCTCCTTGACGAACTCGCGGCCGAACAGCAGCTGGACGGCGGGGAGTGGCAGTGGCAGCGGGGTGGGCCGGTTGAGGTGGGCGCCGAAGGTGGCGGTGAACTCGGCGTTGCTCACCGGATTGGGCGAGGAGAGGTTGACCGGCCCGGTGAGGTCGGAGGCCAGCAGGAACTCGATCGCCCGCAGGTGGTCGATGAGGCTGATCCACGAGACGAACTGGTGGCCATTGGCGATCTTGCCTCCGAGGCCGAGGGCGAACAGCGGCCACTGCATGGCGAGGTAGCCGCCGTCGCGCGTCAGGACCTGTCCGGTGCGCAGTTTCACCGTCGGGACCGGCGAGTGGTCGGCCGCCGCCTCCCAGTCGGTGACGACACCGCACAGGAAGCCGCGGCCGGCGGGAAAGGTCTCGTCGACGATCTCGGTACCGGTGTCGCCGTAGTAGCCGACGGCCGAGCCGTTCAGCAGGCGCTGGCAGCGTCCGTCGGGGGCGAGCTGGGTGACGATGGTCAGGGTCGAGGTGGTTCGTGACCGCCGGATCTCCGCCTTGCGCTCCTTGGTCCAGCGGACGCCGCCGATGGGCGAGCCGGCCAGGTTCACCACGGCGTCCACGTCGTCGAGGCCGGGCCGGTCGATCCGTCCGGCGTCGGGGTCCCAGTGCCGCTGGTCCGATGCCGTGACCTCGCCGCGGACCAGTCGCACCACCCCATGTCCGGACCTCACCAGGTGCCGGGCAAGGGCGGTCCCGATCAGCCCGGTGCTGCCACCGATTGCTACGCGCATATCCCGATCCTGCCACCGGACATCAAGGGGATCACACCTGACCGTGCCAGATGACCGTCTGGATCGCGTTCCAGATGCAGAAGGCGATGGCGAACCCGAACACCCAGTACCGCTGCCGACGGGTGAGCGGGATGAGGGCGAGCAGGGCGAGGCTCCACGGCAGGTACCACGGATGCAGGGCCTGGCCGAGGACGGCGATCGCCAGCGACCCCCAGGCGAC
>JBBRIY010000305.1:0-3774 GCA_038220215.1 Propionibacteriales bacterium | reverse complement strand
AAGATGCCCAGCATCATCATCAGTTCCTCCGGCATGGCGACCGGCGGACGCGTGCTGCACCACCTCGAACACCTGCTGCCTGAGGGCCGCAACGCCGTTGTCCTCGCCGGCTACCAGGCCTCCGGCACCCGGGGACGGGCGTTGCTCGACGGAGCCACGCACCTCAAGATGCACGGTCGCCAGATCGGCGTCCGCGCAGAGGTGCTTTCCGACGAGGAGTTCTCCGTACACGCCGACGCCTCGGAACTGCTCGACTGGCTGGCAGCCCTCACGCCCGCCCCCGGCCAGGTCTTCACCGTCCACGGGACACCGGATTCCGCCGGCGCCCTCGCGGCGGCAGCGACCTCCCGGCTGGGACTGAAGGCACGAGCTGCAGAGCTGGGCGAGACGATCGAGCTCGCAGCCGGCCGTTCGTGACCGTTCAGGCGCTCCGTTCCCGAACCTCCCAGGGACCCTCGCTCCCTCCTACCGGCGGCGGCGCCGAAGACGGACGGCGAGGATCACCGTCACCAGCGCGGCCCCGCCGGCAACCAGCCACTTCGTCCGGTCCGGACGCACCACCGGCGCGGCCTCAGCCGCAGCCCCGGCGAGGTGCACCCTGCCAGCGCCGCCGTCCACGGTGATCTCGTCGCCGGTGTGTATGACCCGTGTGGCGGAACCGGTGCCGAGGACGGCAGGAATGCCGTACTCGCGGGCGACGATCGACCCGTGGCTGAGCACACCGCCAATGTCGGTGACCACGCCGGCCGCCATGGCGAACAACGGCGTGTAGGCCGGCGTCGTGATGGCTGCGACGAGCACCTCGCCGGGCTGGAAGGCCGCAAAGTCCTCCGGCCCATGCAGCAGTCGCGCCCGGCCCGTGACGACCCCGCCGCTGCCGACGTTGCCGGTCAGCGTGTCCCCGGACTGGCCGTCCTTACCGGGGAACATCCAGCCCATGCTGTCCAGCGCTGCAGTCTTCGGCAGGTATTGCGGTGGAGTTGCCAGCCGCTGCCCGCGTGCCACCTCCTGACGCCCGGCGACGCGCTCACGCAGGTCATCGGGCAGGTCCACTTCGTCGTCGAGGCACGCAACCGCCTCGCGCGCCTCAGCAAGGCTGAGCCAGCAGACGTCCAGCGGCTCGGTGAGGGCTCCCGCTGCGACCAGCCGGCCGCCGAGCTCGCTCAGGAGCCGACGTGCCGGCGGGACGTACAGCCCCATCGCGGCGAGCGCGTCCTCACGCAGCGGTCCGCGGTGCTGGGCCCGGTTGAGCAACGGCCGCACGCGCTCGGCGCGCCACCCGCCCAGCCGGGCAAGCAGCCGTGCCGCGGCATTCTCCCTCGCAGCTGCGGAGAGTCGCTGGCGTGCGTACGGATCGGGGGCATCGGCTGACAGGTCGAACCGCAGCGCCTGGAGCACCGGCGCCGGATCGTCAGCCGGTACGGCGTTGGCGAAATCGAGGTTGAAAAGGGTGTGGCCGTGGGCAGCCAGATACCCACCGAACCGGTGCTGCCAGTCGCCCCAGGTGCGCGCGTCGACCCCGACAGGCGTCTCGTTGGCGAAGGGATCGACATCGTCGAAGGAGAGGACCTCGACCAATCCGGGATGCTCCAGAACCCATCGCGACAGGTCGTACAGGGCCTTGTCGGCCCGGATCGGTTCGGAGTCGTAGCCCAGCATGAACACCTCGCCCGACGGGTCTCCCGCATGCCGCAGCAGCGTGTCGTACACACCCATCCAGGTGAGTTCGGCCATCGCAGCGAGCGGGATGATCGTCTGGACGGACGTGTAGTAGTAGGCCATCGCGTCCACGAGGCGGCCGATCGCATCGAGCAGCGTGCGGGCAGGCACCCCCTCATCGACGAGGGCTTCCTCTGCCGCCACCTCCGCGGAGTACTCCGCCAGCCGTTGGCGCCAGCGATCCTCGATCGCCGTGCCGCCCTTGCTGGTGAGCATCGAGAGCATCTGGGGCGTCTGCCGCATC
Source organism: Propionibacteriales bacterium (assembly GCA_038220215.1). Classification (GTDB taxonomy): domain Bacteria; phylum Actinomycetota; class Actinomycetes; order Propionibacteriales; family Propionibacteriaceae; genus Propionicimonas. Next base: position 1,811 of record JBBRIY010000305.1, on the reverse strand, counting down.
ATGGCGCCGAGGGCGTGGTAGCTGTAGCGGTAGAAGGCGTAACCGTTGATCGTGGGGAAGCCGACGTCGCCGATCCCGGTGCCCGGAGCAAGGTCGGTCATCAACCGTCCCAACCCGGTCGGGACAGCGGTTTCCATCAGACCGGCGAACAACGGCGTCAGCGGGTCGGGGAGTTGCTCGGTGATGCTGGCCCGGAAGTACAACCCCTTTGCGGGGAGCGGCCAGTCGCTCGGGACGTCTCCCACCCGTGCGGGCAGGGCTGTGATCGGACGGGCCTGGACGATGCTGAACGCGCCGTCCGCGAGCACCCACTCGATGTCCTGCGGCTTCCCGAAGTGCGCGGCGATGGCCGCCCCAAGAGCGGCCAGCTGCACCGCCAGGGTGTCGTCGAGGACGGCGACATGCCGCAGGTGTCCGGGGGTCGGGCTCGTCCGCGTGCGCTCGTGCACGGCGTCGACGGCATCGATGCGGATCGCCTTGTCCGCGACGTCGAGGCTGAGGACGGTTGCGTGTTCGGTGTCCACGACGATGGTGTCGGTGTCGACGCTTCCGGAGACGACGGCCTCGCCGAGCCCCCACGCTGCGGTGATCACGGTCTGCTCGATCCGCCCGTTGGCGGGGTTGGCCGTGAACATCACGCCGGCGGCATCGGCTTGCACCAGCCGCTGCACGACGACGGCCAGCGACAGCCCCTGCGGGTCGACGGCACGGTGCGCCCCGTCCAAGGTGGCGCGGTACCAGATCGCGCGGTCGGTCCACAGGGAGGCCCAGCAGTCCCGGACGGCAGCCAGCAGCGCTTCGGCACCGACGATGTTGAGGTAGGTGTCCTGCTGGCCTGCGAAGCTCGCCTCGGCGAGGTCCTCGGCTGTCGCAGACGACCGGACGGCCACCGGCACCTCATCACCCAGCCGGGCGTAGGCCGCGCGGATGCCGTCTGCGAGACCGGCAGGAATCGGCGCGGTGGCGAACAGTTCCGCAACACCGGACGCTGCCGGCTCCGCCGGGCCGGCTCCCGTCATCCCGGCCACCACGTGGGCAATCGCCGGTTCGAGGTTGTTCGAGGCCACGAAGTCGTCGTAGGCGGACGTGGTGACGACGAACCCGTCGGGCACAGCGAACCCGGCCCGTGTGAGCTCACCGAGGTTGGCCCCCTTGCCCCCGGCGACGGCCAGGTCGGCCGCGCTCAGGCTGTCCAGCCAGCGAATCTCGTCCATGTGGAAACCTCTCCGGGCTCAGGCCCTGGTGACCCTGCACCTTCCGAGGTCAAGTACCCCCCATCATCGTTGGTGAGCGCGCGGTTCGGTGAGCCGCTGGAAAGCTCCCGGCGCCATCAGCTTCGGATTGGGTCCCGCCTGGGCAAGCCACTGCTCCACTTCGGCGTCGAGTTGCACCGGCACGGCCGGAAAGAGATCGGTGACGAGCACGGGAAGCAGCAACGAGTGCGGCTCGGCGGGCTGTGTGGGCCCCACGACGAGGGCACGCCCCACGAGGCCGGCGGTGGTGAGGAACAACACCTCGTCAAGCTGGCCGAGCATCTCCGGATCGGTGTCGACAGCAAGGGCCACCGCGACGTTCCCATCGGCCTCGAGCACCTCTGCCAGCGCGTCCGGGTCGGCAGGTCCCAGCCGGACGAACCACCGGTTACCGGGGTGCTCGGTGTCACGGATCGCGCGGATCACGGCGACGGCATCGAGGTGATTGGCTTTGCGCCACCGATCGAGCGTCCGCCGGGCATTGCGGCGCGTCCGCCCATCAGCAGCCGTACGGTCGAGTTGCCAATCGAGGGCGCTGCGCGCGTAGTCGATGACCGC
>JBBRIY010000304.1:0-3785 GCA_038220215.1 Propionibacteriales bacterium | reverse complement strand
CTTCGGGGTGGGATGGTTTCGGGAATCCCGTCGTCGGCGATCCGGATCTCCCACTGGTCGCGGACCGCGTATCGGGCGGGTTCGACCAGCCCGTGGTGGTGGTGACACAACAAGACCAGATTCCACAGGGCGGTCACACCGCCCATCAACCACGGAATCACATGATGCGCCTCACATTCGGAGGGTCGGGCGTGGCAGCCCGGGAACACACAACCCCCATCCCGCAGGACGAGCGCAGCCCGCATTTCGGGTGTGACCAGTCGACTGTCCCGCCCGACGTCCAGCACCGCGCTCGGACCACCCAGCACCGCGGGCAGCAGGTCAGCATCACAGCACAACCGGCGCAGGTCCCCGGCACTGAGCGGTTCCCCGTCACCGATCAGCCCGGCCGCGGTCGCCCCAGCCAACAACTTGGCGTAATCCACCGTGACCACCACCCGCGGCCGGTCACCACCCACCCTGGGCGCACGGCGGCCTTTGCCGTGGTTGATGATCATCGCCATCAGGGCGTCGGCCCGGCGTTGCTCCGGAGTCAGACCTGCTCCGGCCGGGTCACGTTCCTCCAGAGCGGTGCGCCGCCGGGACTCGGTGTAGGCATCCAACTGGACAATCCAGGCTTCCCCATCAACCAACGGCAGACTCCCGGAGAACAACACCGACCCGTTGCCGTCACGGCGGAACACCAACGACCGGTTCCGCCGGGCAGCCTCCGACTGCCGCTGCAACCTTCGCTCCAGGGTCTCGTCAGCCTGCGCGGGTGCAACCTCCGCTAACACCTGCGGAGCAGCCTTGGCGAGACGGTCAGTGTCCATCCTGCTCGCCATCGTGAGCAGCAACTCCTCAGCCTTCGCCAACTGGCTCACATTCAGGCCGTCCAGCCCACTCAACACGGTGTTGATCGCCTTGGCTTGTCCGATGCTGACCCGGCCCGCCGCCGCGGCTTGCGCCACCTCGGGATGTGCAGCCAGGTCGCGGGCCTGATGCAACATCCCGGCAGCTTCACGCTTCGACAGCCCACCCTTCACCGTCAGCCACGACGTGGTCGGCGTCCCCGTCTGCTTCAACGACTCCTGCGCCGTATCAGCCTTCGCCAACAACACCGCCGACAGAACCGTCAGCCGCGACGCCAGGCTTCGCGCAAGCTGCGCACACTCCAGCCGCTCACCGCGCGGCACCAGGTCGGCATCGAGGGAATCGAGGATCCCCTTAATCCCGTCCAACACCTGCTGCGGCGACGTCTGTAGCTCCATGGAACTATTCAAACACCCGCCACTGACACAATCGAGCACGTGTGCGAATTCAGTGTTGTCAAGGTGTTGTCAGGCCACTTTGTCAGGCCACTGTGTTGTCAGGCCACCTGGATGGTGCCTACGGAGCGTCACCGAGGATCTCGGCGAGGTCGAATCCAACGACCTCTTCCAGCTGGGTGAACGTGCACGAGTCCGGGTCGCGGTCGGGGCGCCACCGGCGGAACTGGGCCGTATGGCGGAACCGGGTCCCTTCCATGTGCTCGTAGCCGACCTCGCAGACCAGCATCGGCCAGATCAGGTGTGTCTCCTTCAGTTCGGTGCTCCAGCGGCTGATCATGCCGGGACGGCGCCCCTCGATGACCTCGAAGTGCGACCACGGATGCTCCGACGGCGCTGCAGGCAGCGTGACCGGCAGGAACTGGGCGGCGAGCTCGGCCCGGCGGGCCTCCGGGAAGGCCGCTGCGACGCCGACGAAGTGCAGCACATCCCCCTCGTACAGCCCGAGCTGGAGAGAACCGAGCAGGGGGCGTTCCGGTGTCGAGTTCTTGTGAAGCCGGTAGCCGGCCACGACGACGTCGGCCTCACGGGAATGCTTGACCTTCACCATGGCGCGCTGGCCCGGCAGGTACGGCCCATCAATGCGTTTGGCGACCACACCGTCCAGGCCGGCACCCTCGAACTGGGTGAACCACTTCTTCGCCAGTTCGAGGTCGCGGGTGATCGGGGTCAGGTGGACGGGCGGGTCGGCGTTGTGGAGCGCCAACTCCAGCAACTCACGCCGACGTTCGAAGGGGAGTTCCATCACTGACTGGTCGTCCAGCGCCAGCAGGTCCCAGCAGACCAGGGACGCGGGCGTGGTGGCCGACAGCAGGTCGATCCGCTTCTGTGCGGGATGGATGCGCTCGGAGAGCTTGCCGAAGTCGAGCCGGTCGCCGGTGACGACGATCAATTCGCCGTCCAGGACGCAGCGCGGTGGGGTGTTCTCCAGAACGGCGAGCACCATCTCGGGGAAATAGTCCGACAGGTCCTTGCCGTTGCGCGAGATCAGCTGCACGTCGTCGTTGTCCCGGAAGACCAGACAGCGGAAACCGTCCCACTTCGGCTCATACGACATCCCGGGCGGGATCGCGGATTGGGACTTGGCCAGCATCGGCTCCAACGGTGGACGCAGTGGCAGCGACATTGGCCCATCTTGGCACCAATGGGTTGGGGTCCGGTGGAGACTGTGCCAATGAGTTCATCGAACAAGAAGGCGAAGGGGCCCTCGACGCCGATCTCGCAGCTGCTCGGGCTGCCGCTGGGGCCCGTGTCCATGGCCGACCTCGACCCGTCCGCGACGCCGGGCTACCCGGGCAAGGGCAAGGAGGATGCACCAGCGCTCACGGACGCGCTCGGGCCGCAGGTCTCCGACCTGCAGGAGATGCTGTACGCGGCCGGACGCAGCACGCCGGAGTCCGCGCCGCGGTTGTTGTTCGTGCTGCAGGGCATGGACACGTCTGGCAAGGGCGGGGTCATCCGGCACGCGATGGGTCTGGCGGACCCGCAGGGGATCGACCTCACCGCCTTCAAGGCTCCGACCGAGGAGGAGCGCAAGCACGACTACCTGTGGCGGATCCGCAACGCCCTGCCCGGAGCGGGCAGGATCGGCATCTTCGACCGGTCGCACTACGAGGACGTTCTGGTGGTACGGGTGGAGAACCTCGTCGGAGAAGACGTGTGGAGCAGGCGTTACGACGAGATCAACGCCTTCGAGGCGGAGCTCGTGGCCGGCGGCACCCAGATCGTCAAGTGCATGCTGAACGTGTCGGCCGACGAGCAGAAGGCGCGGCTGGCCGAGCGTCTTGAGGACCCGACCAAGTACTGGAAGTACAACCCGGCCGACGTGGATGCGCGCAAGAAGTGGCCCGCCTACATGGAGGCGTACGAAGCCCTGCTCGAGAAGTGCAACACCATTGCCGCGCCCTGGTACGTCATTCCGGCCGACCGCAAGTGGTACCGCAACTGGGCGGTGGCAGAACTCCTCCGCGAGACGCTGGCCGGGCTGCCCCTGGCGTGGCCGGCTGCCGAGTTCGACGTCGAGGTGGAGAAGGTCCGGGTCGCAGGCAGCTGACATGCTTCGTCAGGCTCAGGCTCAGGCGCGATGCCCCTGAGCCTGGCGGACGCGTGAGTCAGGCGCCCACGACGCTGAGGTGGCGAACCGGGTCTGCCAGTTCGTCCGCACCGAAGTCGAGCAGGTCCATCGCGGCGAAGGCGTAGCGGGCCAGCACCAGGTCAAGGACCTCGCGGGCCGAGCCGATCGGATCGCTCACCGAGACCGCGCCGTAGCGGTAGGCCAGGTCGGACTGAGAGTGGTACGCGTCATCGGCGCTCAGGAAGAAGGAGCCGACCGCGATATGGCGCCGGCCCTGTGCACGCAGGCCCATGATCGCGTGGGCGACCGAGGGGCCGGAATCGTCGGCGACCGCGGTGAGGCAGGGGAGCCGGTGGTGGGTGGACCACTGGCGGGCGCGGCGGGCGAGCAGGGCGCTCCCGCGG
>JBBRIY010000303.1:0-3799 GCA_038220215.1 Propionibacteriales bacterium | reverse complement strand
GACACCGAGGGTGGCAGTGCTGGGGCTGGGCACGATGGGCGCGGCGATGGCGCGCCGAATCAGCGGAGCCGGCATGGCGACGACCGTATGGAACCGGTCCGCCGCACGGGCAGAAGCCTTCGCCGGGGGGCCCGCTCAGGTCGCCGACGACCCCGCCGGCGCAGTAGCCGGTGCCGACGTCGTGCTCACCATGCTGTTCGACGCCGAAGCGGTGCAGGGGGTCCTCGCCGAGGCGCTGCCGGCAATGGAGCCCCACGCCATCTGGCTGCAGTGCTCCACCGTCGGGGTGGAAGCGGCCGACCGTTTCGCGTCCGCCGCCGCCGCGGCAGGTATCGGTTTCGTCGACGCCCCCGTCCTGGGCACCAAGGCGCCGGCTGAGGCGGGGACACTGACAGCACTGCTCGCCGGAACCGACGAGGACCTGGCCGTCGTGGCACCGGTGATCGCTGCGATCGCCACCAAGACGGTTCGCGCGGGGGTGACGGCTCCGGCAGCGTCCGCGCTGAAGCTGGCGATGAATGCCTGGATCGCCACCATCACGGCCGGAATCGCCCAGTCGCTGACGATCGCCGATCGGCTCGGGCTTGATCCGGCACTCGTCCTGGAGGCGCTGCACGGTGCGGCAGCCGACAGCCCGTACGCCCAGCTCAAGGGCGGCGCGATGCTGAAGGGCGGCTTCGATGCGCAGTTCGAGGTGGTCGGCCTGCTCAAGGACGTCCGGCTCGCACGCGAGGCGACGCCCGGCATGCCTCAACACCTGCTGGCCGCGCTGGACGACCTCTTCGCGGCCGCCGCCGACGGCGGTGCGGCGCACGCCGACATCGCTGCCGTGTGGCAGGCGTTCCAGGATTGATCAGTCGAGGACGGCGTCCCCGTCGTCGGCCACCTTCGGGTTTCGGTCAGCGGCCGTCGCCAGCCCGGCGATCACCAGGGCGCCAGCCGTGAGCGCGAGCGCGAGCGTCTCGACCCCCGCCCAGCCGCCGGCCTGCCACTGCCAGGTGGCCAGGGCGCCGGCGACGGTACTGCCCAGGTAGTAGGTGCTCAGGTAGGCGCTGGACGCCTGCGCCGTCCCGATGCCCTGGCGCCGGGCACGGTCGACCACCCAGCCGCTCATCAGGGAGTGCGCACCCAGGAAAGCGAAGGTCAGCAACCCGAGGCCGACCACCACAGCACCCAGCGAGGGCAGCGACACCACCAGGACAGCCAGCGCGAGCAGCGCCATGGCAGCGACGGTCGCGAGTCCCCGGCCGATCCGGTCACTGAGCCTTCGGATGAGGCCGGGCGCGGCGATCCCCACGGGATAGGCCAAGTACACCAGTGCAGCGGAGGCGCCGAGGAGCAGGGGAGGGGCGGCCAGACGGAACCCGATCGCGTTGTAGATACCGACGAAAGCGCCCATTGCTGTGAAACCGGCCAGGCAGAGCAGCAGCACCACCCGGTCACGCGCTGCGCCGAGCGTGCCGAGCAGGACGTGCCGAAGCCCGACAGCGTGTGGGCGGAACCCCTGCGCCGGCGGCAGCAGGACGAACAGCGCCGCGCCGGCGGCGAGCGTGACGAGGCTCAGCGCGACCGCGGCAAGTTGCCACCCGCCGAGCAGCGCCAGTGGCCCCGGGAGCAACCGTCCGACGGCGCCTCCGACGGCAGTCCCGGTGATGTAGGCGGCGTTGGCCCGCGGATGTGAGGCGGTGTCGACCTCCTCGCGCAGGTACGCGAGCGCAGCGACCGGCAGTCCGGCAAGCGTGAGCCCTAGCAACCCCCGGACGGCTACCAGGCTTGCCCAGTTCGGGGCGAACGCAGAGAGCAGGCCGAGCAAACCGGAAGCCAGCAGCGACCAGCGCATCACAGCGACCCGGCCCACCCGGTCGGCCAGCGGACCGGCCACGACGAGGCCGGCGATGATCGCCAGCGTGGTGGCCGACAGTGCGTGCGCGGACTCTGCTGCGCTGACGCCGTAGTGGGCGGCCAGTAGCGGCAGGAGGGGCTGCACGAAGTACATCAGCGAGAAGTTGGCCAGGCCCCCGGCCATCAGCGCGACGACGATGCGGCGGTAGGTGGCCGACCCGGCCGTGTGTCCCGACCACGACGCTGCGAGCGTCCCCGGCCGCTGCGGGTCGGGGGGTGCTGGCACGAGACCGATTCTCGTCCGGCGAAAGGGGAAGCGCCAATCGGGCACCGTTGCCCTCGAGCGCCGAATCTGGCGCTCCTGCGTGCCAAGCATTCTTGCTGGGAGCCTCGTGCGAAGTTGCTGAACCCCGGTGCGACTACGGGATGCGCGGAGTAGCGGTGAGCTCTGCGCATGACGGCATCGACGTCGTTGGCGGTGCAGAAGAGACGGTTGTACTCGGGTGGCCGAGGCCCGGACTGGGAGCTCGCTGGCTGGAAGGGTCGGCGTAGCTGGAATCCTGGTGCAGCTCCTGCGTGGGATCAGCGGGGCCAAAGTGCCTCAGAGACTCGCCCGTCGTCCGAGGCGGACGCGAGCTGGGGGGCGCCGCCCCGATGTGATGTCGGCCCTTTGGGGCAGGCGGGGGAGCCGTGCGAGTGGCAGGGGTTTCCGCGGCCGTCGCGTCAGCCGTGATGGGCTGGCCCACGAAATCGGCCGAACGGTACCCTCGTCGCATGAAGCGACTCGTCGTGGCCGTTCTGGCGTTACTGCTGACCCTCACGGGATGTTCACAGGTGCTCGGCACCGCGGGCTGGGACAAGATCCAGGTGACCTACACGAGCCCGGAGGGTGCGACCGATCTGCCGGCCGGTGACTACACGCTCGTCGTCACGCCGACCGAGGCCAGCTACACCGTCAACGGCGAGAAGAAGTCGAACACGCTTCCCGACGGTGCCTGGACGGCACTGACCACCGGCGTCCGCGCCCTCGGGGCCCGCACCCGCGCGGACTGCAGCGGCAAGGGCTCGATCACCATCACGGCGTCGGCGGCCGGAACGTCCAAGCAGAACTTCGAGGCGAACGGCTGCGACGCCGGTGATGCCTTCAAGCAGGCAACGGACCTGGCGGCCCAGATCATCGCGCAGATCAAGTGACGGTGCCGGTGGCGCCAGTGAACCGCCCGGTGCCGCTGATCATCGATACCGACACCGCCCAGGACGACTGCATCGCCATCCTGGTGGGGCTGCTGGACCCGGGCGCCGACCTGCTGGGTATCACGATGGTGGCCGGCAATGTCGGCTTCGAGCAGCAGGTGGCCAACGCCCAGCTCACGCTGAACGTCGCCGGGATGCTCGGACGTGTCCCGGTGCATGCCGGTTGCCGGCGTCCGCTGCTTCGGGAGTGGGTGTCTGCGACCGAGGTGCACGGCGACGGGTCGGGCGGGCTGTCGATGGCACCGTCGGCCGTGGTGGACGACGAGCACGGGGTGGACGCCCTGCTGCGGCTCACCGCCGAACGCCCGGGTGAGGTGAGCATTGTCGCCATCGGACCGCTGACAAATATCGCGACGGCGGCCGTTCTGGACCGCGGCTTCGCCTCGCGGGTCAAGAGCCTTTACGTGATGGGTGGCTCGAACAACGGCAGGGGCAACATCACGGCCAGCGCCGAGTACAACTTCTACGTCGACCCCGAGGCAGCCCAGATCGTCATGGAGGCGGGCTTTGCGGACCTGCACATCATCACCTGGGACCCGCTGACGCTGCGCGATGCGACGATCGCCCGGGCCGACTTCGACCGCCTCGGCACCATCGACACACCGCTGGCGCGGTTCTTCCACCGCATGTGCGCCGCCACGATCGACTACGACGAGTCGGTCGGGATCGACGGTTCGACCCATCCCGATTCCCTGACGATCGC
>JBBRIY010000302.1:0-3818 GCA_038220215.1 Propionibacteriales bacterium | reverse complement strand
AGCTCCTGCGCGCCCGCCTGGAGAAGCTGCGCAAGGCCAAGGCAGCACCCACCGGCTGATCACCAGCGCCACGTCTCGCTGCGCTCTTCCAGCTCGATCAGCGCGCGTACTGCCCGTGGAGAACGCCCTCGCCGTCGGAGGATGGGTCGTGACTGGCGTACTTGCGCACGAGGCTCAGGTGCCCGCCGAGTAGTCCGCCGATTCCGAAGGCTGCACCCGCCACCCCGGTGAGGACGGCCCCTGCCGGTGACCATCCCCGCCGCCGGAGGACGTAGGACGCTGCCGAGGTCAGGGCGTGATCCACACCTGGAGACGACCGGTCTCCGCCGGGGTTCGGGCCTCCACCTGGTCGACCCGCTCCAGCCGGAAGCCGAGTCGCAGCGGGATCGCCGAGCTGGGCAGGTTCGCCTCGTCGGTGTGAATCTCGACCCGCGTCACATCGGGCAGGGCGAGTGCGATCGCGGTCAGGACCTCAACCGCCTCCGTCGCGAGCCCTGCACCGAGGTGTGTCGCATCGAGCCAGTAGCCGATCTCGATGCCGCCATCGCCGACCCGGCGGTAGAGGCCGAGACCGCCGATGACCGGCCCGTCGACGGAGGGACGCACCGCGTAGAGGTAGCTCACGCCGCTGGTCCAGTCGGCCTCGGCACCACCACCGCGCAGGTGGCGGCCCTCCGGGTCATCGGCCCACGGCACCCAGTCGCGCAGGTGGGTGGCGTTGGCGGCGACGGCAGCCTCGAACTCGTCGGCGTTCTCCACCCGGACGCGGGTCAGCACGCCTCTGCTGAAGGCGATCCGGTTCGGCGGTGGGGTGAGCACGGGGTCCATCCAAGGCCCGGTTGGCGACTGACGCAACCCGCGCACGGTCACCGCAGGCCGCTGAAGGCCTCCGTGCCGCCCTGTTCGATCACCGCTGCAGCAACGTCGGCGGCGAATTCCAGGGCCGCGCGCGGCCCGAGCCCGGACCGCAAACCGTGCAGCAGCCCGGCCGTCGCCGCGTCCCCGGCACCGGTCGTCGTCGCCACCTGCGACAGCGTCCTGGCGGGTACCCGGAACCGGCCGTCGGACCAGTCGTCGGGACGGAGTCCGCAGCTCGCCAACCTGCGGAGCCGGGTGCCTTCCCCCGCCCCGAGCAGGATGCCGTGGGCACCGGCGGTGACCATCACGATCCCGGCGCCCCTGTCGATCAACAGCTCGATCGCGTCCCCCGCAGCCGCGGCGTCGAACCGGGCGGGCAGGTCGAGGACACAGGCGAGATCGTCGTAGCTGGGGCAGAGGATGTCGGTCACCGGCAGGATGCGCTCCAGGAAATCGGTCCAGTCCACCTCGCCCGCGTCCGACTGCGGATCGATCCAGGCCAGATCGAGGCTGGTGGCGACACCCGCGGCACGGGCCCGCCTGAACAGTCCGACCAGCGCGGCACCGCGATCCGCGCACACGCCGGGCATCAGTGAGGGGTACCCGAAGTGCAGCAGGTCGATGCCGTCCAGCGTCACCGCGGTCAGGTCCAGTTCCGCGTTGGATCCCGGGTAGTTCCAGAAGGCCCGGTCGGTATCCGGCGGCTCGAGGACGATGGTGTACGACGACCCGGCAGCGACGGTCTGGGCCTGGAAGGCGAAGCCGGGAACCCGACCGAGGTGGCTGCGGATGATCGCGCCGAGGTCATCGGAGCCGACCGCACCCCACCCGACAACCGGTGTTCCCAGCACGGCAAGCACCCGTCCGGTGTTGGCAACGGCGCCGCCCAGCGCGATCGTCACCGGGCCTACCTGCCGCAGGGTGCCGGGCTCGAGCGTGGGCGGGTGCGAGAGCTGGGGACGGATGTCGACGCAGAGGTGCCCGACAACAGCTACCTTCCCCATCGGCGGCCCCCTTGCCGGTTCAGCCCACGTCCTCCTGGACGTCGGGCTCTGCCACGATCGGCTCGATCGGGTCGGCGGTCACCGGGAGACTCGCCGCCGGCACCGGGGCCGACAGGTCGATGGTGCGGACCGTCCGGGAGGCCAGTGGCTTCGAGACATAGGTGGGACGGGTGATCGGGATGGGGTCCCACAGGGAGCCGACCGCCGCGATGGGGACGCTGAGCTCGATGGAGTGCTCATGATCGGCGATGTCGTCGGCGGTCAGCGAGATCGCGACGGTCTCCTCGTCGGGGCACTCGCGGATTTTCGCGGCCCGGACGGCCAGGTCGGCCCGCATCGAGCGGACGCTGAACCGCGCCACCACCAGGAAGGCCGCCAGGAGCGCCGCAGGGATCAGGGCACCCCACCAGTCGCCGATCCGGAAGACGGCGAGCGTCCCGACGATCAGCTGGACGATGAGCAGGAAGATCAGCACCCGACGCCGGCGTTGCGCAGCCCGCAGGTCGTGGGCGTGCAGTTCACGCAGCAGGGCGCGGCGGGTCAAGGGCGTCGAGACGGGTGCAGTTCCCGAATCGGCGTCGGCGAGGGAGGAGCCGCTGCGGACGATGGTCACGGCAGGGGTGAACGGGATCCCGAGGTCCGCGACGTCGTCGGCGGCATCGTCCCCGCGGTGGCGGAGCATGTAGGGCACCAGGTACATCAACCAGAACGCGGCGATGGCCGCGAAGATCAATCCGGTGAGTCCCACACCCCGAACCGTATTGGGCAGCCCGTCCCATCCGGCCCACCGGCGGCGGAGTGTCGACGATTAGCCCTGTTCGGGATGATGAAGCCGGCGCTCCAGTCGCTCCAGCACGGCTCCGGGCACCCCTTCGGCCTCCAGCACGAAGACGTCGTGATCGCGCCAGGCGCCGTCCACGTGCATGTAGCGCTCACGTCGCCCCTCGTACCGGGCGCCGAGCTTGCGCACCACGGCGAGGCTGTTGCTGTTCTCCGGCCGGATCGCGATCTCGAGGCGGTGCAGCCCCAACTCGTCGAAGCAGTAGTCGGCTCCCATGGCCACGGCCGTCGGGATGATGCCGCGTCCGGCCCAGCGCGGATCGATCCAGTAGCCCACCTGTGCCCAGCAGGCCGACCCGTGGGTGATCCCCGACACGGTCACCTGGCCGGCGAACACCGGGCGTCCGCCGGTCGGGGTGTAGTCGACAGCCCATGGCAGCATCAGGCCACGCCGGGCCCGTCCGGAGAAGGCACTGACCAGCTGGCCGAAGGTCATGCCCGGCTCGGACGCACCAGGCGGGCGTGTCGAGTCCCACGGCCGGAACCAGGTTCCGGACCGTCGCCGGATCTCGGCCCACTCCGTCTCGTCACGGCGTCGCAAGGCGCGCAAGGTGACGGCCTCGTGGGTGAGGCGCACCGGCCAGCTGGAGCCTGCCATGGCGGCAGGCTAGTCCAGCAGCCAGCAGGTTGCGTCCCCGTGCGCAGGGATCGGGACGCCCGCTGGCGGTACGACGACCACGGCATTGGCGTCGGCGAGCTCGGCAGCGCCCTGGGCTTCTCCCGGCAGCGGGGTGACGCCGCGGCTGGAGTACCGGGCCAGCAGCAGCCGGGTACGGACGGGGTCGGCTGCCACGTCGTGGGTCACGGGCGCGGAGGTCTCTGGCGGGAGGGTGGGCTCCTTGCCCGCCAGCTTCTGTACGAGGGGACGCCCCACCAGCAGGTACGCCAGGTAGGCGGGAACGGCCTCCGGCGGGAGCACCAACACCGGCGCCCGCTCGTCACCGACGATCGCGAACAGCTGCCGTCCGGGCAGTGCGTCCACCTCCCCGGCGTCGACCGAGCCCTGGCCGGCCAGCATGGCCTCCAGCCCTTCGGTCACCCGGGTGACCAGCAGCACGAGGTCGGCCCGCACCAGCTGCTCGCCCAGCGCGATCCCGATGGCCCTCGGATCCGAGC
>JBBRIY010000301.1:0-3839 GCA_038220215.1 Propionibacteriales bacterium | reverse complement strand
CTGTTGTTGCGGCGACCAAGAACTGGGTCGAACGACTCAGCCCGATCTGGGTGGAAGGTCAATTGATCGAGATCAAGCGGCGCTCCGGGGCGGTCACCCAGTTCCTCACCATGCGGGACACGCTGGCAGAGGTGTCGGTGACACTCTCGACGTCACAGGCCGTGCTGGACGCTGCGGGACCGGTCACGGAGGGCACTGTCGTGGCAGCTCTCGTGCGGCCCACCGTGTGGAGCAAGTCGGGCAGCCTGACCTTCGAGTGCCGGGAGCTGCGACCCTCCGGCGAGGGACGACTGCTGGCCGCGATCGAACAGCGCAAGCGCATGCTGCAGGCCGAGGGACTGTTCGATCCGTCGCGCAAGCGTCGCCTCCCCTTCCTGCCGCGCCGGATCGGGCTGGTGACGGGCGCAAAGAGTGCCGCGGAGCGGGACATCCTGGAGCACATCGCGCGCCGCTGGCCGGCAGCCCTCGTCGAGGTGCGTCACGCGCTGGTCCAGGGACAGCAGGCTGTGGAGCAGCTGATCGACGCACTGCGCGCGCTGGACGCCCGGCCCGACGTGGACGTGATCATCGTCGCCCGCGGCGGCGGCTCGCTGGAGGATCTGTTGCCCTTCAGCGACGAGGCGCTGGCCCGGGCCGTGTTCGCCTGCCGGACGCCGGTGGTGAGCGCGATCGGGCACGAGACCGACACCCCGATCCTCGATCTGGTGGCAGATGTACGGGCGTCGACCCCCACCGATGCGGCGAAGCGGGTGGTGCCGGATGCCGCTGCCGAGGCCGAACTGGTGCGGGCGGCGCTCGGACGCGTCCGGTCGGCGATCGTCGGGCGGGTGGAGTCGGAGGACCGGCGCCTTGTCGAGCTGCGCAGCCGTCCGGTGCTTCGTGACCCCGCCGCGTTCCTCGCCGGGCACGACGAACGACTGCAGACCGCGCGCGACCGGCTGGGACGGGCCATTGACGGTCGGCTACGAGAGGAGCGCCTCGGCCTCGGGCACACCGTCGACCGCATCCGGGCCCTGTCGCCGCTGGCAACCCTGCAACGTGGCTACGCCATCCTGTCCGACGCTTCGGGCGGTTCGGTGGAACGCGTCGGCGCGACAGCGCCCGGGTCAACGCTGATGGCGCGATTGGCCGATGGCCGACTGGAACTGACCGTCAACGACATCGAAGTGCAGGAGTAGCCATGGCACAGCCCGAACTCAGCTACGAGGAGGCCCGCGAGCAGCTGGTCGAGATCGTCCGCAAACTCGAGGCCGGCAGCGTGCCATTGTCGGAGTCGATGGCGCTGTGGGAGCGGGGCGAGGAGCTGGCGACCATCTGCCAGACGTGGCTGGACGGAGCGAAGGCGAAGATCGACGCTGCCCGCTCGGCCGCGGCGGGCGACAAGGCCTGACGGCAGTGGTCGCGTTCAGCGGGCGCTACGTGATCGCGCCCGGTTATCAGGACTCCGACGCCGGGCACTGGCAGACCCTGTGGCAGGCCGGTCTCGGCGCGGCGGCCGTCCGTGTGGAGGTCTCCTCCTGGGATGAACCCGAACTCGAGGACTGGGTGGCGGGACTGGACGCGGCGATGACGCCGGGAGCGGTGATCATCGCCCACAGCCTCGGCTGCCTCACCGCGTTGGAGTGGTTGGTCCGGAACCCGAGTGTCGCGGCGGGCGCGTTCCTCGTGGCAGCGCCCGACCCGGACGGACCCGACTTCCCCGACAGCATCACCGGCTTCACCCGTCCACAGCTGCAACCGCAGGTGCCGGTGGTGATGGTCGGGTCCACCGACGACCCGTACGCCGGCTGGCGCTACACCGTCGCCGCCGCTGCCGCGGTGGGTGCGGCCCTGGTGGCGCTGGAGGCGGCCGGGCACATCAGCTCGGCCTCTGGCCGGGGGCCCTGGCCGGAGGGGCGCGCCCTCCTGACCAGGTTCGTCGCCGGCCTCCCCACCCCTGGGTGAGGACGGCAGCAGCACCTCAGCCTTGCGGGCTGCCGGCGATGTTGAACATCCACGGGGTGCCGTAACGATCGTTCAGCTGGCCGAACGAATCACCCCACGGCGCCTGCTCCAGCGGCAAGGTGATCTCGCCGCCGTCGGCGAGACCGTCCCAGTAGCCACGGAGCTCGGTCTCGTTGTCACCGCTGATCGAGACCGTGATGCCACCGCTGGCGTCGTCGTAAGGCATTCCTTCCGGGGTGTCCGAACCCATGAGGGTGAAGCCGGCCGGGGTGGTGAGCTGGCCGTGCATGATCTTGTCGGCCTCGTCGGCACTGATGCCCGGCATCTGGAACTCGCCGAACGTCGAGACCGTCAGTTCCCAGCCGAACACCGACTTGTAGAACTCCATCGCCTCCCTGGCGTTGCCGCGGAAGCTGAGATAGGGGTTGAGGATTGCCATGGTGCTGCCTCCCGTTTGTTGGCTCGCCGCCAGTCTCCTGCAGGGCACTGACATTGTGCAGAGGGGGCGACAAGGCAGCCCGTGGGTAGTTCCGCCCACCCCCGTCCGCTTCGCCGGTGCCCGCAGGCCCTTCCTCACCGTAGGCTCACCGGTGTGAACCGACGATGAGCAAGCTCGATGCCCAGAGGGCGATGCGTGAGGCCAATTACGCCCGCAACAAGGCCAGTGGCCCCAGCCGCGGTGATGCAGCCCCCGCTCGGGGAACATCACCGGCCGCGGTTGCTCCGACGCCGCGCGCCAAGCCGGCTCGGGCCACCGCACCCGCTCCGACCGCAGCCGCCGAAGGTGGGCGCTGCGGGCACAAGTCGATGAACGGCCGGGCGTGCACCCGCGAGGCGGGGCATCCGGAGAAGAACCACCGCTACAGCTGACTCGAGCGGTCAGGCCTTGGTGGAGTCCCGGTCCTCTTCGCTGTAGGCGACCGAAGCCAACGGCGCGCCGGCGACCATTGCCTCCTTGATGCTGCGGGTGAGCTTCGAGCTCGCCGCGTAGGCCTCCCTGGACTTGCCGCGCGCGTAGGTGAGTGACCGGTCGGCGCGGACGCCGATGCGTGCGCCCACCTCGATGGCGTCCTGGTCGGCACCCATATAGAGGAACTGCCAGTTGTAGGCCTGCTCCTGGCCGGTGATCAGCTTCTTGATCGCCGTGTGCGTGAACTCGCTGGAGGCGTTCTCCATGCCGTCGGTCATGATGGCGACAACCACCGTCCCTGGACGTTCCGTCTCCGGCAGCGCTGCCAGCCGCTCCCCCAGCGCGATGACACTGCGGCCAATCGCGTCCAGCATGGCGGTGGCTCCGCGGGGCTGCAGGGTCAGCGGCCGCACCTCGAGGGCGTCGATGGCCGTGAAGACGGTCTCGTACTCGTTGTCGAACTGGGCGAGGCTCACGGTGCAGCGTCCCGGGTGCGTGCGCTGGTCTGCGATGAAGGCGTCGAAGCCCCCCTCGATGTCCTCCTTGATCGAGTGCATCGAGCCCGAGCGGTCGAGCACGAACTCAATGTGGGTGAGGTCAGGATTTGTCATTTCGGTCCTTTCTTCGCGGCGTGAAGGTCATGGGCGGACGGCCTGAGGCGGCGTCATAGCGGGCAACAGCGATGCTCGAAGAGGTGATGCTTCCCTCCTCGGCATAGGGGCTCAGCGACTTGCTTCGCGCCAGCCTCGGTGGCACGGAGTTCGGCGCCATGCCGGCGATCTCGGCAAGCCGCCGCATGCTCGTTCCTGCGAGCGCCGAAGCCGCCATCGCCTCCCTGAGCGCGTCGTCGAGTGCCTTGCCGGCCCCGCTCAGCTCTGCGACCACCGCTTCCGGCTCGGTAGCGCCGAGCGCGCGCTCAATCGCCTGGCGTACCTGCTCGGCACTGTCTCGCCATCCGTTCTCGTCCATATTCTGAGTATATGCA
>JBBRIY010000300.1:0-3853 GCA_038220215.1 Propionibacteriales bacterium | reverse complement strand
CAGCCCGCCCCACCGCAGAATCCACCGTTGCACGCCGTGCCCTCGGCGGCGCCTCGATGTGGTGGCACGCCGTCCGTCCGCAGTCGCGGGCACTGCCGCGCCACGCCCTGGTCGACGCCCAGTCCTAGCTTCTGGTCAGGCGCTCCAGTAGTTGCGAGGGTCGGCACGCCGGGAACTCAGGTACTCCGAGACCACGGCTGCACCAAGGTCGTCCAGCTCGGGGTTGACCACGCGGCCGTCCACCCGGTCGGCCATCTGCTTGACGAAGCTCTCCAGGCCGGGGTCGTCCCCCAGCCGGAAGAACGTGATCCGTGCGCCGAGCCGGCGCACCCGGTCGAGCTGCGCTACGGTCGCGCGCAGCGTGGGTAGGCTGGGCGGGTAGCTGAACAGTGAGTCGCCGTCGGGGGCGAGGTAGGCAGTCGGCTCCCCGTCTGTGACGATCAGCACCACGGGCTGCATGGTGGGGTTCTTGCGGAACATTCTCTCGGCCAGCAGCAGTGCGTGGTGCAGGTTCGTGCCCTGTTCGCGCAGCGCCGGTAGCCCGACCAGGTGCTCGACGGCGACCGACTCGGCATACCGGCCGAACGTGATCAGGTCGAGCTGGTCGCCGCGCCACCGCGTCGACACCAGGTGGTGCAGTGCCAGCGCCGTCCGCTTCATCGGCAGCCAGCGTCCCTCTGCAGCCATCGAGAACGACGTGTCGGCCAACAGCGCCACCGCGGCCTGGCTCCGTGTCTCGGTCTCGACGATCTCGACGTCATCCAGTTCCACCCTGATGCGACCCCCGGCTCCCGGATGCTCGGCATTGGACGCGTCTCGGCGCATCGCGTTGAGGATGGTGCGCGTCACGTCCCAGGGTTCGGTGTCCCCGAACGCCCACTGCCGGGTCGAGCCGGTCAGCTCCCCGGCCGCACCGGAGAGCCGGGTGTCGCGCTGCCCGGTGCGTCCGCTCAGCCGGTCGGACACCTCCTGCAGCAAGGTCTTGCCGAGTTGGCGCATCGCCCGGGGCGAAAGCTTCAGGTGGCCGTCAGAGCCGCGATTCAGATAGCCCGCGTCACGCAGTGCGCGCTCGAGCTCTGCCAGCGTCCGTGCCGACACGGCCGCGTCGGGGCCGAGCTGACGCGCGAGCGCGTCCACGTCTATGTCGTCCATCCGTGCGCCGCCGTAGCCCTGCCCCAGCTGCGCGGCCAGCGAGTCGAGTTCTGCCAGGTCCTGGAGGACGCCGGTGCCGTCACCGAGCCCAAGGCCCTCGTCGCCGCCGAACTGCTCGGAACCCGACCAGTCCTCCCCGGGACGCAGCGACTGCAGGTTCGCGTCCAGCTGCCCCAGTTGGGCCATCAGCTCCGGCGAGCCGAACGCCTGGGCCGACAGCTGCATGAGTTCCTGGCGTTGCTGCGGCGTCATCGAGTTCAGCATCCGCTGCGCTGCCGCTGCCCGGTTGGCGAGGGCGTCGATCAGCTCGTCCACGTTCTGGGGGTTCTCGGGGAAGAAGTCGCCGTGGGCGTCCATGAATTGGGAGAAGTCTTCGTCGGTGTCCTCGCCGCGACGGTGCTTGTCGAGGAGCTCGTTGAGGTCCTTCAGCATCTCCGCGATCGCCTGGCGGTCTTCGTCGGTGGCGTTCTCCAGCGCCTCCTTCATGCCGGCGAAACGCTGGTCGAGCAGTTCGCGCCCCAGCAGGTCCTTGATCTTCTCGTAGGCCTCACGCGCGGGCTTCGAGCGCCAGTCGTAGTCGGCAAGCTCCTTCACCGCAGCAGCTGTCGATTCCGGGAGGTTCGCCAGCTGGAGTTCCCGGAAGTCCCGATCCAGGTCGTCGAGGGTGATGTCGCGGGCGAGCTCCTTGCGTTCTTCGAGGACGGCGGTGTCCAGCAGCTCCTTCACCTCGGCCAGGGTGCCGTCGAGCTTGTTGTGGTCGAGAAGCTCGCGGCGACGCGCCTGTACCCGTCCGGCCAGGTCGTCGAGGCCTTCGGAGTTGCGTCCGCCGCGGCGCAGGAACTCGCGTAGGGCGCGCTCGGCCGAGTAGCCGGCCATCACGTCCTCGCTGATCGCCTCCAGCGCCTCGGCGAGGTCGACCGGTGGCGCCAACGGGTCGGGTCCGTCGACGTACCTTCCGTAGCGCGAGCGGGGCATACCCGTCCTTCCTGGATAACGGCCTAGCCGTAGATCGTCTGGCCGTCGTCGGACTCCTTGGAGATCCGGCGCGCGAGGTAGAGCCCTTCGAGCGCGAGTTCGATGGCGCTGGCGCGGGTGCCGTCGGTGGTCGCGTCGAACCGTTCGCAGATCTGGTCGTACACCTCGGCCCCGTCCAGCGACGGCAGCCCGGTGAGGAACTCGCGAGCGGTCACCTGCTCGCCGGTGGTCACGGTGGTGTGGCCGTCCAGAGCCCCGACCAGCGGCCCCAGGTCGATGCCGCGGAAGCTTGCCCGCACAGTTTCGGCTGTAGCGGTTCGCAGCAGGTGGGCCAGGATCTCCGGCTCGCGTCCCTCCTCGCCGCTCTCGAACTCGAGCTTGCCGGTGAGCACGTCGACGGCGGCCTCCAGGTCGACGATCCGCGCGACCGCCTCGTCCTCGCCGCGGGACGTGGCCCGGTGCAGCGCCGCGGCAGCGACGGTCTCCGCGCCGGCGATCGCGAACCGCGCCGATACCCCGGAGCGCTGGTTGATCGCCTGCGAGGTGCGCAGCGCCCGGGTGTAGCGGGCGAGGATGTCCATGATGGGAGCGGGGATGGCCGCCACCAGCTTGGCCTCCTGCGTGATGACGGCGATTTCGTCCTCGAGCTCGATCGGGTAGTGGGTGCGGATCTCCGCGCCGAACCGGTCCTTCAACGGCGTGATGATGCGGCCGCGGTTGGTGTAGTCCTCCGGGTTGGCGGAGGCGACGACCAGCACGTCCAGCGGCAGTCGCAGCACGTAGCCGCGGATTTGGATGTCGCGCTCCTCCATCACGTTCAGCATCGACACCTGGATGCGCTCGGCCAGGTCGGGCAGCTCGTTGATGGCGACGATGCCGCGGTGCGAGCGCGGGATCAGGCCGTAGTGGATCGTCTCGGGATCGCCCAGCTGGCGTCCCTCCGCGACCTTCATCGGGTCGACGTCGCCGACCAGGTCGGCCACCGAGGTGTCAGGGGTGGCGAGCTTCTCGGAGTATCGCTCCGACCGGTGCCGCCAGGAGATCGGCAATTGATCTCCCTCAGCGGCAGCCCTTCGGCGTGACGCGGGGGTGATCGGGTCGTACGGGTGCTCGCCCAGCTCGGCGCCGTCGATGACCGGCGTCCACTCGTCGAGCAGGCCCACCATCGACCGCAACAGCCGGGTCTTGCCCTGCCCGCGCTCGCCCAGCAGGACGACGTCGTGGCCGGCGATCAGGGCGCGTTCCAGTTGCGGCAGCACCGTGCGGCTGAAGCCGTGCATGCCGGGCCACGGGTTCTCACCGGCGGCCAGCTTGGCCAGCAGGTTGTCGCGGATCTCGGTGTGCAGGTGCCTGTGCACGTGGCCGGAGGCACGCAGTTCACCAAGGGTTCTGATGGCAGGGGGTTCACTCACAGCTTCACGCTAACCCCGGGCACCAACAGTGCGGACCCGCAAAGACCTGCCCACTTGCGCGGATGGACCCAGGGGCTACGCTCCACGCCATGGCAATCCGGAAGGCTCAGCCGAGCACGCTGGTGCTCCTGGTGCGGCACGGGGCCACCCCGACAACCGGAAAGCTGATGCCCGGACGCGCGCCCGGGCTGCACCTCTCCGAGGCCGGTCAGGCACAGGCCGTAGCGGTGGCCGAGCGGCTCGCGAGCGTCACGCTCGACGCCATCTACTCCTCCCCGCTGGAACGGGCCCGCGAGACCGCTGCGCCCACCGCG
>JBBRIY010000299.1:0-3856 GCA_038220215.1 Propionibacteriales bacterium | reverse complement strand
GTTGTTCGATACCTCGCTGGAACTGCTTGTACCGGGAGGGGTCCTTGGCGCTCACCTGCCGGAAGTGTTCCGGCGCGAAGCTGGGGATGGCCGGGAATCTCACGGGCGTACCGCTGAACAGGGTGTCGCCGGCCCGGACATCGCCGGCGTTCACGAGGCCGATGATGTCACCGGGGTAGGCGACATCCACCGTTTCCCGGTCCCGCCCGAAGACGGTGTGGACGTACTTGGTGACGAAGTCCCTGCCCGTCGGTTCGTGGGTGATGACGTCGCCGCGTCGGAACACGCCCGAGCACACCCGTGCGAAGGCCAGGCGGTCGCGATGCGCGGTGTCCATGCCGGCCTGCACCTTGAACACCTGCGCGCTGAACGGCGCCTCCAACGGCCTGGCCTGCCCCGTCGCGTCTTCGCGCGGCTCTGGCGCAGGGGCGAGGTCGTGGATGACGTCGAGCAGGTAGCCGACACCGAAGTTCAGCACCGCCGCCGTGAACAACACCGGGGTGGACAGCTGCCCCCGGAAAGCCTCGTGGTCAAAGTCATAGCCGTCGGCGGACAGGAGTTCATGTTCATCGACCGCCGTTGCCCAGTCGGCCCCCTCGCTGTGACCGGCGGCAAGGGCGTCCATCACTTCCTGGCCGGCCAGGGTGCTTCCGCCCGCGGTTCGCGAGAACTTCACGAACTCACCCGTGCGGCGATCGAGAACTCCGCGGAAGTCACCAGCGATGCCCACCGGCCAGGTCAGCGGGGTAGGGCGCAAGCCGGTTCGCGACTGGATCTCGTCCATCAGGGCCAGCGCGTCCAGGCCCGGGCGGTCCCACTTGTTGATCACCGTGATGATCGGGATCCCCCGCGCCCGGCACACCGTGAAGAGCTTCATCGTCTGCTCTTCCATGCCCTTGGCCGAATCGAGCAGCATGATCGCGCAATCGACAGCGGTCAGCACCCGATAGGTGTCTTCCGAAAAATCGGCGTGACCAGGAGTGTCAACCAGGTTCATGACGGCATCGCGGTACGTGAACTGCAGTGCCGAGGAGCTGATCGAGATGCCCCGGTCCTTCTCCATCTCCATCCAGTCAGACACGGTGGCCCGGCGACCGGCCTTCCCGTGGACTGCGCCAGCCTGCCCGATGGCCCGGGCATGGAGCAGCAGGGCCTCGGTGAGGGTGGATTTGCCCGCGTCCGGGTGGCTGATGACCGCAAAGGTCCGCCGCCGCCCGGCGGCCACCGACGCGCTGGCGTCCAGCTCTGAGGCGGTCACCGCCCAACCTCGACTGTTCGATCGACGGTGAGGGCGCCGAGGTCCTCCGCGAACTCCTGGGCCTGGGTGGCCTGCCCGCGAAGCATGGCTGCCCGCTCAGCCACCCGAAGCTGGTAGTCGCGCACCAGGAGCACCGCCCGAGTACGGTCAGGATCAGCCGTGCCCACCGCCACAGCGTCGACGGCTGCCACGAGCTCGCGCATCTCTTCGACGCTGAACCCCAGTGGCTTCATCTGTCGCGCCAGCAGCAGACGCTGCAGATCACCGTCGGTGAACAGCCTGAAGCCGCCCTTCGTCCGGGGAGCCGGCGCCAGGACACCCACCTCTTCGTAGAACCTGATGGTGCGCAGACTCAACCCCGACCGCTCGGCCAACTCACCGATCCGCATCCAACCCGCCTCGTCACCAGACAATGTGCCTACTCCCCGCAGCAGTCTACTTTTACGTGAGAGTAGGGAGAAATCGCCTCCTACCCGGGCTGCCGAGCGAGGCCGTCACTGTCCCGCGCGACGGCTCCGTGCGCGCCGGAGCAGCTTGACGAGTTCCTCGGCCCACAGGACGACAGAGGCCATCGCCACGGCTATCGCCCAGTGCGCAGCATCGAGGGAGGCGGTGCCGAATGCTTTCTGGAGGAGGGGGATCTCCACCACGGCGACCTGGGCGACGACCCCGAACAGGATCGAGCCCCACAGCCACCCGTTGTTGAACGGGTGATCGAGCGCGGAGCGCAGGTCGGAGCGCGCGTTGAAGGCATTGAACAGCTGGGCGAACACCAAGGTGGTGAAGCCGGCCGTCCGGGCGACCTCGAGGGAATCCGAGCCGGGAATGAGTCCTCCCGGCAGGAACAGGTCGATGGTGAGCAGGGTGACGGCACCCATCACCAGGCCGATGAACGCCACCCGCTGCCACATATGCCGATCGATGATCCGGTCGTCCGGGCTGCGCGGCTTGCGTGCCATCACGTCGCCGTCCTCGGGGTCGACCCCCATCGCCAGGGCGGGCGCGGAGTCGGTGACGAGGTTGATCCACAGGATCTGGGTGGCCAGCAGGGGCACCACGATGGCGCCGGTGCCGCTCGCGTCCGTGAGTCCGATGACCCCGGCAAGGACCACGCCGAAGAACACCGTCGTGACCTCGCCCATGTTCGATGACAGCAGGTACCGCAGAAATTTGCGGATGTTGTCGAAGATGGCCCGGCCCTGGCGCACCGCGGCGACGATCGTTGCGTAGTTGTCGTCGGCCAGGATCATCGTTGCGGCTTCCTTGGTGACCTCCGTGCCGGTGATTCCCATTGCCACGCCGATATCGGCCGTCTTGAGCGCTGGGGCGTCGTTCACGCCGTCACCG
Organism: Propionibacteriales bacterium; assembly: GCA_038220215.1. Lineage (GTDB taxonomy): Bacteria > Actinomycetota > Actinomycetes > Propionibacteriales > Propionibacteriaceae > Propionicimonas. The sequence goes on along the minus strand of JBBRIY010000299.1, from coordinate 1,251 downwards.
GTCATCGCCACGACGTGCCGGTCGGCCTGGAGGGCATCGACGATGCGCAGCTTGTGCTCTGGCGCGACGCGGGCGTAGATCGAGATCTCCCGGGTCGCCTGCTGGAACTCCTCGTCGGACAGCTGGTCCAGTTCCGCGCCGGTCAGGGCCTTGGCGCCGGCATCGACCAGGCCAAGGTCGGACGCGATGCGGGCGGCGGTGACAGGGTGGTCGCCGGTGATCATGACCGTGCGGATGCCCGCCCGGTGCGCCTCCTTCACCGCGGCCGCCGCCTCCTCCCGCGGCGGATCGATGATGCCGACGACACCGACGAAGACGAGGTCGGTCTCGTCGGACCCGTCCAGGTCGTGGGTGGCCGAGTGGTCGGCGTCCATTGTCTTGTAGGCGACCCCCAAGGTGCGGTACCCCTCGCCGGAGAGCCGCTCCACGGCAGCGACGACACTCCGCCGTCGGGTGTCGTCGAGTGGGGTGACCTCCGCGCCGACCTGCTGCCCGGTGCAGAGCTTCAGCAGCACGTCCGGCGCGCCCTTGGTGAACATCCGGTGGACACCGCTTTCCGACTCCTGGCCAAGCACGGACATCAGCTTCCGCTCGGACGTGAACGGCACCTCCGCACGGCGGTCGTAGGCCTCGACCCGCTCCGGGGCACCCGCCAGTTTCCGCAGCGCCACCAGGAACGCGGCCTCGGTCGGATCGCCCTGGATCTCCCAGTCGGCCGCCTTTCGCAGCTGGGCATTGTTGGCCAGCGACCCGCCGACCAGTGCCACCCGGGCCTCGCGCACCGCCGCCTCCGACGGTTCTCCGACAATCTCTCCTTCGGGCCGGTACCCCGTGCCGCTCAGCTCGGTTTCGCCGGAGGCCGTGACAAGGGTGCGCAGGGTCATCTCGTTGCGGGTGAGCGTGCCGGTCTTGTCCGAACAGATCACCGAGGCCGACCCGAGGGTTTCCGCCGAGTGCAGGTCCTTGAGGATGGCGTTGCGCTTCGCCAGCGCCTGCACCCCGATGGCCAGTACCAGCGACAGGATGGTGGGCAAACCCTCCGGAACTGCCGCGACAGCGAGCGAGACACCCAGCAACAGGATCGTGACGAGGTCGGCGGGGGTCTGCACTCCGTTGATGAGTGCAAGGGCGACCATGACAACGACGGCGATACCGATCACCGCAAGACCCAGGGCCTTGCTGACCTGGGCAATCTCCTTCTGGAGCGGAGAGGGTTCAGACTCGGTGCGGTCCAGCATGTCGGCGATGGCG
>JBBRIY010000298.1:0-3867 GCA_038220215.1 Propionibacteriales bacterium | reverse complement strand
GCCTTGTCGGAGAGTTCGCCGATCTGCGACGCCCCCGGGAAGTCGGTGCCATCCAGCGGGCTGGAGGCGTAGGCCTCCCAGAAGTGCGGCTGTTCGCAGGGTGTCAGCGCCACCTCGTCCGCCGAATCGCCGTCGAGCTTGGCAACGCAGTCGCCCACCTTGATCGAGAAGGCATCCGTCGTTGCCGCCGCGGTGACCTGGCCGGCGCTGTCACGAGGGGCGTCGGTCGAGCACCCGGTCAACAGCACGAGCAGCACAGCCGCGAACCAAAGGACAGGCCTCACCGCGCGGGCTCCTCGGCAGGCTTGAGCTCCACCGTGACCTCCAGGGGGAAGGAGGTCTCCTCCCAGACGATCGGGCTGGAGATCCTGCCCACCGAACGCAGGTCATCCTCTGCGGCGAACAGCCGGCTGAGCACCTCACCCGACCCGGCGAACACCGCCCGCGTCGCCTCGGTCTTCATCGACACCTTGGCCTGCGACTTGGCGCCGCGGATCCCGATCAGGGCCGCAGCGATGTCGTCGAGCAGTGCCGGGTCGCCGTCGACGAAAGCGAGGTCGGACGCCTTGGGCCAGGCAGTGGTGTGGATCGAGCCTTCCTGCCACCACGACCACACCTCTTCTGTGACGAAGGGCAGGAACGGCGCGAACAGTCGCAGCAGCACACCGAGCGCCTCCCGAAGGGCGGCGCGGGCGGAGTCACTGCCGGGGTTGTCCTCGCCGGCGTAGGCGCGCTCCTTGACCAGTTCGAGATAGTCGTCGCAGAACTGCCAGAAGAACTTCTCCGCCGCCTCCAGGGCTGTTGAGTAGTCGTAGGCCTCGAAGCCTGCGGTGGCATGCTCGACGACCCGCGCGAGCGTGGCCAGCATCGCCAGGTCGACGGGCTCGGTCGGCAGAGTGCGCGCAGGCGTGTCCAGGGCGATGCCGAGGATGAACTTGCTGGCGTTGAGGATCTTCATCGCCAGGCGGCGTCCGACCTTCCTCTGGGTCTCGTCGAACGGCGAGTCCATGCCGGGACGCGCCATCGCTGCCCGCCAGCGGACGGCGTCCGAGCCGAACTTGTCCAGGATGTCGGTGGGCACGACGACATTGCCCTTGCTCTTGCTCATCTTCTTGCGGTCGGGGTCGACGACGAAGCCCGAGATGGCGGCCAGCCTCCACGGCAGCACGCCGTGCTCGAAGTGGGCGCGCACAACCCTCGAGAACAGCCAGGTGCGGATGATGTCGTGCGCCTGTGGCGCCATGTCCATCGGGAAGGTGAGCCGCCACAGCTCCTCGTCGGTCTCCCAGCCGCACGCCAGTTGCGGTGAGAGCGACGAGGTCGCCCAGGTGTCCATCACGTCCGGGTCGCCGACGAAGCCACCGGGGACGCCACGCTGTTCGGGGGTGAAGCCGGGCGGGCATTCGCTGGACGGGTCGATCGGGAGGGCGTCCTCGGTCGCGGTGATCGGGTGGGCGTAATTGGGCTCGCCCTCGTCGTCGAGGGTGTACCAGACCGGGAAGGGGACGCCGAAGAAGCGCTGCCGGCTGATCAGCCAGTCGCCGTTCAGGCCGTTGACCCAGTTCGAGTAGCGGTGCCGCATGTGGTCGGGCACCCAGGCGAGCTCCTCACCCCGGGCCAGCAGTTCCTGCTTGAGCTCCTCGTCGCGTCCGCCGTTGGAGATGTACCACTGCCGGGTGGAGACGATCTCGAGCGGCTTGTCGCCCTTCTCGTAGAAGTTCGCCATGCGCTGGGTGGGTTTCGGCTCGCCCTCCAGGTCGCCGGCAGCGCGCAACAGCCCGACCATGGCCTCGCGAGCGCCGAAAGTGGTCTTGCCGGCCAGCTCCGCGTAGGGCTCCGGGTTGGTGAGCCAATCGGGGGTCTCGGCGTGCAGGCGTCCGTCTCGGCCGATCACGGTGCGCATGGGCAGGCGGAGCTCGCGCCACCAGGTGACGTCGGTGAGGTCGCCGAAGGTGCAGCACATGGCGATGCCGGCGCCCTTGTCGGGCTCGGCCAACGGATGGGCGAGCACCGGGATCTCCACCCCGAAGACCGGCGAGGTGACGGTGGTGTCGAACAGGTGGCGGTAGCGGTCGTCGTCCGGGTGGGCGATCAGGGCGCACACGGACGCGATGAGCTCCGGCCGGGTGGTCTCGATGTGGATGGGTCCACCATCGGCACCGTGGAAGGCGACACGGTAATAGTGACCGGGATAGTCGCGGGCTTCGAGCTCGGCCTGCGCGACAGCGGTCTGGAAGGTGATGTCCCACAGGGTCGGTGCTTCGGAGAGGTAGGCCTCGCCGCGGGCAAGGTTGTGAAGGAAGCCGCGCTGCGCGACCGTCTGGGCCTCGTCGGAGATCGTCGTATAGAGCGACTTCCAGTCGACGCTGAGGCCGAGCGTGCGCCACAGGTTCTCGAACGCCTGCTCGTCGACGGCGGTCAACTCGTGGCAGAGCTGGACGAAGTTGCGCCGGCTGATCGGCACCTGCCGCTTGGAATCCGGGGTCGCCGGCGGAGCGAAGTCCGGATCGTAGGGCAGGGTCGGGTCACAGCGCACCCCGTAGAAGTTCTGGACGCGTCGCTCGGTGGGCAGGCCGTTGTCGTCCCAGCCCATCGGGTAGAACACGTGCAGGCCGTTCATCCGCTGGTAGCGGGCGATCAGGTCGGTGTGGGTGTAGCTGAAGACGTGGCCGACGTGCAGCGAGCCCGACACGGTCGGCGGGGGCGTATCGATGCTGAACACCTGCGCGCGCGACTCGGGGCGCACGAAGGCGTAGGTGTCGTTCGCGTGCCAGACGCTCGACCACTTCGCCTCCAGGCCCTCCAGCACCGGGCGCGCCGGTACGCCGCCCGCGGCCGGGGCAGCTGCGGGCAAAGTGGTGTTCTGGGCCAGTTCAGTCATGGTGAGCATCCTAATGAGCCCGCGGTGAAGTTCTGAATCCGCCGCCTCAGCCACCGAGTTGTCAGAACCACAGTGACCTATAGCCCGCTGAGGTTCTGACAAGTCGGGAAGGTGGGGGAGGTGGGGGCGGGTCAGCCTTTGGCTGCTGCGTCGATGATCGCCTTCAGGTCGTCGCCGGTCTTGCCGTTGAAGATGGCTGCCGGGATCGGCTTGCCGTTCACCGTGAGCAGGGGGGTCTCGTTGAGTCCGGCCTTCGCCGCTGCATCATCGACGTTCTGCACGAACGGCGCGAGGTTCTGGTTGGCGTTGCAGGCCCGGAACGCTGTCAGGTCGGTGCCGGTCATCCCGAGCTGCGCAGGGATCGTCTCCCGCAGGAGCTTGTCGGTGTAGGGGCCATCGGTGGCAGCGGTGAAGATGGCGGAGTGGAACGGCAGGTAGGCACCCACCACATCCGCGCAGGCCGCCGCCAGCGCTGCCTTGTGCGAGAGTCCCTGCGCGTTGCCCTGGTCGAGGAACACCCGGGTGTGGTGCACCAGCCGGATCTCGCCGGTTTCCCCCAGCAAACTCAGCGCACCGCCGAAGCTCTGCTCGAACTGCACGCAATGGCTGCACTGGTAGTCGAAGTAGAGACCGACATCGGGCTTGCCGGCGTTGTCGTTGATCACGATCCCGTCCCGCGCGGCCGTGGCGTTCGGCGGGTAGGCCAACTCGGACGGGGTGGACGCGACCGGCTTCTGGTTCTGCTGGACCAGCACGACAACCATCACGGCGATCAGGACCAACGCCAGTACGGCGGAGCCCACGATCACAATGCGCCGGAGCCGCGCCGCCCTCTGGTTCGCCAGTTGGGCGTCACGCATTCGCTGACGTTGGCTATCGCCGCGCATCGGCGTGATCCTCCCGGCTCAGGCGTTCTGCTTGATGAGGTCGCCCAGACCGTCCGGCTGCACGCCGGCGATCGTCTGCAGCGGCAGGTCCTTGCCGTT
>JBBRIY010000297.1:0-3881 GCA_038220215.1 Propionibacteriales bacterium | reverse complement strand
GGATTCGACGTGACCCAGACCTGGTACGCCGGAAGGCCGCTGCTGGTGACGCAGAATTCCCCCGACCTTGGCCTGTACAACGGCGATACCGGCGTCGTCGTCAACCACGCCGGCCTGCTGCGCGCGCACTTCGCCCGGGGCCGGAGAGTGCATACGGTGTCGCCCTTCCTGCTCGAGGGCGTGCAGACCATCCACGCGATGACCGTGCACAAGGCGCAGGGCAGCCAGTTCGACCGGGTGACCGTCGTGCTGCCGTCCCCCGACTCGCCACTGCTGACCCAGGAACTGCTCTACACGGCGATCACCCGAGCCAGGACCGAGGTCACCCTGATCGGATCGGAGGAGTCACTGCGCAAGGCCGTGAGGCAGAAGGCCCGTCGGGCGTCCGGGCTGCGCGACCGGCTGTAAGCCAGGCGTCCGCCTCCCTAGTACAACCACCCAGTCAGGGGTCAGTTCCTTCGCGACTCCGACGAAACTGGGCGGTATGCACAATGACTTCGAACGGCTGGCCGCCCTTTCACAGGACGAGCTGTGGGACGACGCAGCGGCAGACTCCTACGACAACCCCGGCGAGGGCGCGGACGCGCCCGAGGTCGTCCTCCGTGCCGTCGAGCGGCTGGCTGCACTCGCTGATGGTGGTCCGGCGCTGGAGTTCGCCGTCGGCACCGGTCGGATCGCGCTTCCCCTGATCGAACGAGGTGTTCCGGTGACCGGCATCGAGTACTCGGGTGCCATGATCCGCCGGCTGCGGGAGAAGGCAACGGCGCAGGAACTCCCCGTGACCCACGGTGACATGGCCACGACCCGGGTCGAGGGCGGCTTCTCGCTGGTCTACCTGGTGTTCAACACGATCGGCAACCTGCTCACCCAGGAAGCCCAGGTGGAATGCTTCCGCAACGCCGCAGCGCACCTTCGCCCCGGAGGCTGTTTCGTCATCGAGTTGTGGGTGCCGGACCTCCGCAGGATGCCGCCGGGTGTGCCCGCCGCGGTGGAGGTGGCCGAGGACGGCTACCTCCTGGTGGACACCATGGACACCCTGAGCCAGCACCTGATCTCCTACCACTTCCGCTTCGGCGACGGCCACGACGCCCACGTCGGACGAATGCCCCACCGCTACATCTGGCCCTCGGAACTCGACCTGATGGGACGGCTCGCCGGCTTCGAACGGGAGTCCCGGTGGTCGGACTGGCAGGGCAGTCCTTTCACGCACGAGTCAACCTCCCACGTGTCCGTCTTCCGGCTCCCCGGCTAGCTGCCGAGGGAGCCGTCGAGCCAGGACTCGATCATCCTGCGGGCGATCGACGTGTACGGCGGCAGGATCACCTCGCCGGCGGCCATTGCTGCGACCAGCTCATCGCGGGTGAACCAGCGGGCCAGTTCGATCTCGCCGACGGCCGGCACCGGCTCGGCCCTGGCTGCGTGCGCGAGGAAGCCGACCATCAGCGATCGCGGGAACGGCCAGGGCTGCGAGCCCAGGTAGGTGACGCCGGTGAGTTCCAGGCCGACCTCCTCGGCCATCTCCCGGTGCACCGTCTGCTCCAGGGACTCACCGACCTCGACGAAGCCGGCGAAGACCGAGTACCGTCCCGGTGCCCAGACCGGTTGCCGACCGAGCAGCAACCTGTCGTCGGGATCGACCATCGCGACGATCACGGCAGGATCGGTGCGGGGGTACAACTCGAGACGGCACACCGTGCACTGTCGCGACTGCCCGCCGTGGACAGCCCGGGTAGCCGCACCGCAACGCGGGCAGAATCGGCTGACGTCGTGCCAGGTGGCCAGCCCGACTGCGGTGAAGGCGGCTTCGAGCCCTGCGGCCGGCAGCCCGTCCATCACCGTGCGGAGCGCCGTCAGCTCCCCCTCGGCCGGGACGCGGGTGGCGAACCACGGCCGCCCGTCGATACGGCCAAGGAGGTAATGAAGCTCGGGATCGAAGTCGGCCTCAGCAGGACGCGTCAGCAGCCCACCGTCGGCGCCGGCCTCCACGCTGGCGTCACCCACCCTGAGCAGGACGGCCCCGGGGTCGGCCCAGGCGGCAAGGACCCATTCCGGGTCGCCGCGCAGTTCCGCAACCCGATCCAGGCCACTCCCGTTCCGCCAGTTGATCACTGCGCAAGGCTAACCGAGCCCGGGACGCCTGCCAGCAGCGTTTCCAGCCCCGCCCGATCGGGCAGGCCAGGAGGCCGTACCACCTCAGCGGCCCGCAGGTCGTAGAACACTGCGTCCACCTGCGCCACGTCGAGTCCGTTGAGTTCTGCCCACGCCAGCCGGTAGCACGCCAGCTGCAGCGGGTCGGCACGACGCGCGTCGCCGGTCTTCCAGTCGACCACCTGCGGCCGGCCATCCGCAGCGGTGAACACCGCATCGATTCGCCCGCGCACCAAACGTCCACCCAGCACGAGGGTGAACGGGGTCTCGACCGCGACCGGCACGGCCGCGGCGTACGGCCCTGCCTCGAAGCCCGCGCGCAGCTGTTCGAAGTCGACGCCGGCCACGTCCACCCCGTCATCGCCGTCCAGGAGTGGCGACTGGCCGCGGAACCGGTCCTCCAGCCACTGGTGGAACCCGATGCCCCACCGCTGCGCCTCGCTGACCAGCCTCGGCATCGGACGCCGCAGCTCGGCAGCGTAGCCGACCGGGTCCCGAGCCAGGCGGCCAAGGCCGGTCACCGACAGGTAATCGGGTAGCCGTCCGGCGCCACGTTCCCGCAGCGTCTCCAGTTCGGCTGCGATCAGCCCCGACGAGAGTGCGCGCCAGTGCTCGACGAGGTCGGTCTGGTCGAGGTTCAGCCCGTCAATGTCGGGGTAACCGCTGGCACCGGCTGCTGCACGGACGTCCCGCACCCGCGCCGCAGCCTCGCGGCGCACCGTCCAGGCCACCGTGTCACCGACGGCCGGCCAGGACATGGTGGCCGCGGCACCCAGCAGGGGGTTCGTCTCCGGCACGTCGGCGGCCTCCGTGACCCGTTGCGAATGCGCGGCAACAGTGACGAAGTAGTCCGACGGGTCGCGTGGCTTCGCCAGGCCAGGCCCCCAGGTGTGGGTGCTCACCAGCAGCAACTGCCGGGCCCTGGTGACAGCGACATAGGCCAGCCGGTCCTCGCTGAGCCGCTGCTGCTCGGTGAGCGCCGAGGCGAACGCCGTCAGCTGGCTGTTGTCCACGCGTCCCAACTGCGGAAGGGCGGACACGTCTCCCCGCAACGGATACGGCAGGGAGGAGGCGTTGCGCAGCCAGTTGCCAGTCACCCGGTCGGTCGGGAACACGTCGGAGGCCAGGCCGGGCACGAACACCACGTCCCACTCCAAGCCCTTCGCCTTGTGGACGGTGAGCACCTTCACCGAGTCGGCCGCGGACACCACGGCCTGCTCCAGGCCGGTGCCGTACTCCCGCTCGGCCTCCAGGTAGGCCAGCAAGCCGGCCAGCGACGCGTCGGCGTCGATGTCGGTATAGCCGGCCACCGCCTGCACGAACGTCGCCAGCGGCGCGCTGCCCCCGGCGCCGACAGCCTCGAGTTCCACGGCGAGTCCCAGCACGGAGATCACCCGCTGCACCAGTTCGGTGACCGCGTCACCGGCATGGCGCCGCAACAGGCCCAGTTCACCGGCAAAGGAGGAGAACCGTCGCCGTGCGTCACCGGAGTAGGACAACGGACCCGGATCGGCCACGGCCTCCAGCAGGCTCGGCACGAAGGCGGGGTCCGAGCCGGAAAGGACGGCTTCCAGGTCGCTCTGCGCCCCGGCGCCGTCGGGACGCCGGGCCGCCGACAGCTCTCGCGCCCGCCGGCCGAGGAGCGCCAGGTCGGGGATGCCGATCGCCCAGCGCGGTGAGGTGAGCAGTCGCAGGACCGACGGGTTGGCTGTCGCGTCGTCCAGCAGGGTCAG
>JBBRIY010000296.1:0-3910 GCA_038220215.1 Propionibacteriales bacterium | reverse complement strand
ATAGCCGCGCAGGTCGCTCGTGCCGCCCGCGGCCACCCAGCCCCAGTGGGCCATCCGCGGCCGGAAGCGCTTACCGCCGGAGTGCACCATGCCAGAGAGCAGGTCGAGCACCGAGTCGGTGTGCAGCACGCCCGGCCGAGGCACAACCGTCGCAGCCAGGTCCATCCATCGCGCCCGGAGGGACTCCAGGGTTTCTGCGATGAAGGTCTCGACCGCGATCACCGTGGCATCGTCTACGGTGGCGCTTCCGGGGGCCTCCGTCAGCCGTCGGTGACCAGAACTTGTCAGTGTCATGCTGCACCCACCTTTGTGTCCGCCGCGGAAAACTGTGGAACCTGCTCGACGCACCAGGGGCTGAGAAGCGCAGGAGCGCTGTGCACCAGCTCGACCAGGTCTGGCCACGCTACCCAGGTGGTTTCTGCGACCTCGCTCGGATCGGGCCGCAGTGGCCCGGTCAGCCGGGCTACCCAGACAGGGCAGAACTCGTTCTCCACCACCCCGGAAGCGTCGACGGCGCGGTACTCGAAATCGGGCAGCACCAGCGTGACGTCCGTAACCACTGCCCCAAGCTCGTCGGCGACCCGACGGCGGACAGCATCCTCCGCCGCCTCGCCCGGACGCGGGTGACCGCAGCAGGAGTTCGTCCAGACACCGGGCCAGGCGACCTTGGTGAGCGCCCGGCGCGTGAGCAGGACGCGGCCGTGCGTGTCGAACAGGTAGCAGGAGAACGCGAGGTGGCGGGGGGTGTCAGTCCCGTGGACACTCCCTCGCGGCGCAGTGCCGATCGGCTGGTTGTGCTCGTCGAGCAGGACGACCTGGTCGTTGACGGCGATGTTCATAATCCCCCCCCTCAGTGATCGTAGACGTGTTCGGGGACCGGGCGACGGGCTGGCCGGGCGAAGAGCACCAGCGCCGTAGCCACGACCACAACCGCGGCTGCGATGGCAGCGGTGACGCCGGCCAGGTCGGAGGACGGCTGCCCGGTCAGGCGGCCAACGGCGATCCAGAACAGGCCCCACGACATCGCGACGGCAACCCCGATCCTTCCGCTGAGGACGCGGGCAAGGATGACGCCCAGCACAGCACCAACGGCCAGGACTGCGACCGCGAGGTACTCGGCGACCTCAAGGCCGGGGTCGACCCCGGATGCCACCAGGGTGGCCGTGACGTTGGCGAGTGTGGCGACCGACACCCACCCAAGATAGAGCCCGAAGGTGCCGTCAACCAGCAACTTCTCGCCAGCACCGGTGGCAGGGGACTTCCCGAGACGCCGCATCAGTTCACCGAGGGTCACAGCCAAGGCAAGGATCACGACAACACTCAGCCAGAGCGCGCCCAACTGGACCACCAGCAGCCACAGGCCGTTCAGCGCCATCGACAACGCGGAGAGCCAGCCGATCCGGCGGGCCCGCTGCGAGGCGGCATTGGCCGGGAGCCACTGCCACACGACGTACCCGATGAGGCCGAAATAGATCACCGACCAGATCGAGAAAGCGCGCACGGCCGGAGCCAGCAGCGTGGCTTCGGCAGAAAGGCTCCCGCCTGAAGACTGCTCGACTGGGGTACCAATCAATCCGAAGCCGTACAGAGTGCCGAAGATCATGAAGATCGCACCGGCTGTCACCAGCCACTGCCGCATCCGGTCAGACATACGATTACCTCCCACAACGTTGGACATGATCTTGGCAAATAGAGGCGCTCTGTGCCAAGCGTGAGCGTCAAACCTTAGACAAAGTGCGTACAAAGGTGTTCCATCTTGTACTTCTTGCCCTAACATGGGCCGCGATCATGGTGACCATAAAGAAGGCCTCAGAGCTGACGGGGGTGCCCGAACACACGCTGCGCGCCTGGGAACGGCGCTACGGCCTTCTTTCGCCGTCCCGGACCGCCTCCGGCTACCGGGACTACGACGATGAGACGCTGGCTCGGGTCACGGCGATGCACGAGCTGGTGCAGGCAGGCTGGGCTCCGCGGGCCGCAGCCGTCGAGGTCGCGCGCAACCCGTACAGCAACGACCCGCATGTCGATCCGCACGCCGAACTGCTTGCCGCAGCCGCAGCCCTGGACTCCACGACCGTTGCGAGAGTGATCGAGGACCGCTTCAGCTACGGCGCGTTCGAGAGCGTGGTGGATCGCTGGCTGATGCCGGCACTCCACCGAATCGGGCTGGAGTGGGCAGAGGGCACGGTGTCGATTGCGGCGGAGCACCTGGTGTCCAACATCGTGATGCGCCGGCTCTCCACGTACTACGAAGCCGTCGGACGTGGACAGTCCGGACGTCCGGTCCTGATCGGCGCTCCGCCGGGGGTCGACCACCAGATCGGCCTGATGGCCTTCGCCGTCGCGGCACGAAGGGCTGGACTCCCCACGATCTATCTCGGCGCCCAGGTGCCCCTTGCGGCGTGGACTGAGGCCGCAACGAAGTCGGACGCATGGGTGGCCGTGACCACGGTCCCCCGCAGCCGGGACGTCGCGCGCGCTCGAGGCGTCGTGCAGTGCCTGGGCAACGCGCGTCTGCCGGTGTGGGTCGGCGGCAAGTACCAGCACCTCGTCGCCGAGCCGTCGCTGCGACTGGGACACAGCATCGCAACCGCTGCTGCCACCCTCGCTGCGCAGGCAACCAGCGCCGGGGCTGTCGAGGAGGCCGAGCAAGCCACACCCGAATCGGCAGATGGCTGAGGCTGCGAGCCTGCTGTGGCTGCGCCGTGACCTGCGGCGAACCGATCATCCAGCACTGGCCGCAGCTGCGCAGGCCGGACGGGTGCTGCCCTGCTTCGTGGTCGACCCGGCCTTCTTCGACGGCGCCGGTCCCGTGCGGCAGGGTTGGCTGGCGGCAACGCTCAAGGCCCTCGACGAGGCCTATGACGGCCACCTGTGCCTGCGGTACGGCGACCCAGCGAAGGTCATCCCTGCCCTTGCCAGTGAGGTGGGAGCAACCCGCGTGCACGTCTCGAAGGAGACCGAGCCCGGCGGCGCAGCCCGCGACCACCGGGTGGCAGCGGCGCTCGCAGACCAGGACGTCGGGTGGGCGGAGACCGGCTCGCCTTATGCCGTCACGCCCGGACGGGTCCTGAAAAGCTCTGGTGACCCGTACCGCGTGTTCACCCCGTTCTCCCGGGCCGGGCGGGACCACGGCTGGCGGGGGCCCGCCGCCGAGCCCGCCGGGTTACGCCTGGCCACGGCCGAGAGCCACGCCGAGGCCTGGGACCTCGTGGGCGGCGCACTCGCCGCGTGCCCGATCGACCTGCCACCAGCGGGGGAGCGGGCGGCGCTGGAACGGTGGACGGACTTCCGTGACGAGGGTTTGCGCGACTATGACGGTCATCGGGACCGCCCCGACCTGCAGGGGACGTCGCGGCTGTCGCCGTACCTGAAGTTCGGGGTCGTGCACCCCCGCACCCTGCTCGCCGATGTGACCGGGCGCGCCGGCGGGGGAGTACAGCGCTACGTCACGGAGCTGGCATGGCGGGAGTTCTACGCCGACGTGGTGCACCACAACCCCGATTCGCTCACGAAGGACCTGAATCCGCTCGGTGTCGACTACGACGACCCCGGCGAGACCTTCGACGCGTGGCGGGAGGGCCGCACCGGCTACCCGATCGTCGACGCGGGGATGCGGCAGCTCCTGGCCATTGGCTGGATGCACAACCGCGTGCGGATGATCACCGCCAGCTTCCTCACCAAAGACCTGCACGCCTGGTGGCCGCCCGGCGCCCAGCACTTCCTCGACCACCTGATCGACGGCGACCTCGCGTCCAATGCCCACGGTTGGCAGTGGACGGCGGGCACCGGTACCGACGCCGCTCCCTACTTCCGGGTATTCAACCCGATCACGCAGGGCGAGAAGTTCGATCCGGACGGCGACTACGTGCGGCGCTACGTGCCCGAGCTTCGGCACCTCCCCGGCGCC
>JBBRIY010000295.1:0-3916 GCA_038220215.1 Propionibacteriales bacterium | reverse complement strand
CAACCGTGAACTCTCCCCGGCGCTGGTCATCGGCACCGGCCTGGTGGGAGCCTCCGTCGCCCATGCGCTGACCCGCGCGGGACTCACCGTCCACCTGAAGGACAAGGTGTCGAGCCACGCGAACGTTGCCGCATCGCGGGGTGCCGGAACCATGGACGTGGCTGACCCGATGGCCGTGCGCCTCGTGGTGGTCGCCGTGCCACCGGAGGCGCTGGCGAAGGTGATTGTGAAGGCCTTGCAGAACTACCCGAATGCCACGGTCACCGATGTCGGCTCGGTGAAGGGTACGGTGCTGGCGGCGCTCCGCAGGACCGAGGCCGACCTGTCCCGGTACGTCGGCTCACACCCGATGGCCGGCTCGCAGCATGTCGGGCCGCTGACCGCGAACGCCGACCTCTTCGTCGATCGCACCTGGGTGATCACCCCGCACGACACGTCTGCTGCCCACGCCGTCCTGGACGTCCAGGAGGTGGCTGCCCTCTGCGGAGCGCGGCGGATCACCATGGGAGCTGCACACCACGACGAGGCGGTCGCCCAGGTCTCCCACCTGCCGCACCTGGTGTCGGTCCTGGTGGCCGGCAGCCTCACCCGCGTACCGGCAGAGCACCTGCGACTGGCGGGTCAGGGCCTGCGTGACGTCACCCGGATCGCCGGCTCCGACCCCGGGCTCTGGCAACAGATCATCGGCGCAAACTCATCAGCCGTTCGCACCGAACTGGTCGCGATCCAGGCCGACCTCGCCGAGATGATCGCCACCCTGGACGCCGGCAGGATCGCCGAACTGCTGGAACGCGGTCGCGAGGGCACCCGCGCATTGCCCGGCAAACACGGGCTCAACGCCGTCAGCTGGGCCCACGTGGTCGTCGAGATCCCGGACGCCCCCGGTGCGCTCGCGCGGCTGTTCCGCGACATCGAGGCCGCCGGAGTCAACGTGGAGGACCTGTCCATTGACCACGACCTGGAACGTGAGGTCGGCTGGCTGTCGGTGCAGGTGGCGCCGCAGGCAGCGGACGAATTGGCTGCGGCCATGACCGGCGCCGGCTGGACCGTGCGCGACCGCGAACCGCAACTGTAGGAGGAACATGTCAGCCGACCGCCTGGTGATCGCCATCGACGGGCCCAGCGGCTCGGGGAAGTCCAGCGCGTCCCGAGGCGTGGCCAAGGCCCTCGGGCTGGCCTACCTCGACACGGGAGCGATGTACCGCGCCGTGGCCTGCGCGTTCCTCGACGCCGGCGTCGACCCGTCCGACGAAGCGAGGGTGATCGCTGCCACTCTCGGCGCGGACCTGGAGATCAGCACCGACCCCGACGACCAGTGGGTGCGGGTGAACGGCCGCGACGTGACCTCCGCCATCCGCGAGCCCGAAGTGTCCTCGAAGGTGAGCGCGGTGTCCACCCTTGCCGAGTGCCGGGCGAACCTCGTGGCGCGCCAGCGAGCGATCATCGATTCAGCCCTGCAGGGCATCGTTGCCGAGGGTCGCGACATCACCACGGTCGTGGCCCCCGACGCCGATGTGCGGCTGCTGCTGACCGCCGACCCGGCGATCCGGATGGCGCGCCGGCAGCTGGAGCTCGGCGACAAGGTGGACGCGGCCCAGTTGGCCGACCAGGTGCTGCGGCGCGATTCCGACGACTCCAAGCTCGTGAACTTCACGACGGCTGCCGACGGCGTCACCCACCTGGACGGCAGCTACCTCACGCTCGAGCAGACGATCCAGGCCGTCGTCGACCTGGCGTCAGAGGCCAAGGCTGGAAACGCTGGTTCGGCCCGCTCGGCTGGCTGAGCATGTCAGGGCCCTCAAAGGGGGCACGGCCCACCACACGCCGGACGGCGATCCAGACAAGGGCGCCCAGCACGATCGGGCCCGTTTGCACGTGGGTGAGGTACGCGATGGTCGTCGACAGCACCGGCAGCAGCCAGGCTGCGGTGAGGACTTCCCGGTCGCCGCGACGCCAGCCCTGGTCAAGGCCGTGGCAAGCGAGCCATGCGATCGGGAAGGCCAGCCAGGCCAGGTCGTAGTCGAAGGCGTACGGGTTGACGATGAAAGTGGCAGCCATCAGGACCGAACCGCGCAGCCGTAGGGAGTCGGTTCGACGCCAGACCACCCAGACCGCGGCCAGCGCGATCAGTGAGACCAGTCCGTGGACGATGTAGGACCACTCGACCGATGCCCCGACCAAGCGCAGCATGGCGAAGGTGGAGGGCATTTTGTGCCAGGGGAGGTAGCCGGCCTCGGTAGCCATGCGAGCCAGTTGGAGGCTGTCGAACCAGGCCGGGAGTGTCCCTGGCCCGAAGACCGCCACCGAAACGCCGAGGAAGGCGAGGGCCGTGCCTGCGGCGACCAGCATCGTCCGCCAGGCCCGGGTGGCGATCAGCGCCACAGCGAACACCACCGCGAGCTGCGGCTTGATCACCAACAGGCCCAGCAGTACTCCGGAGAGCATCGGCTGCCTCGCCAGCAGCAGGAGCGAACCCCCTGCGAGCGCGGCGGTCAACAAGCCGTTCTGGCCCTGGGCGATACAGATCCACAGGCCTGGGAATGCTGCGATCAGCCAGCCGGCCCCGGAGCGTCCGATGGCCCGGGCGACTGTCATCGCCCAGGCAGTAGCGGTGGTGCCGATGAACATGGCCAGGGCAGCAAGGTACGGCAGCAGGGCCAGCGGCGCGATGAGCAGGAGAAACGTCGGTGGATAGAACCACGCGTACGGCCCGAGCGAGAACGCGGGAAACAGGTGGCGCTGAACGGCAGAGAGGGTGGCAACGGAGTAGGCGTCGAGGCCGTTGCCTGCAAGGGCCAGCGTCGATGCAGAGTAGAAAGTGACAAAGTCGGCGCCCAACGCCTGGCCACGTGGGTCCAGGCCATCGTGCAGCGAGAGGGCGTAGGCAAGGACCGCCACCGCGCAGACGCCGATCACGAGGCGCGGGTACACCCGCAATCGCTCGGCGTTCAGCCAGTGCGACCTGGTCGGCTCGCTCACAACTCACTCCCTTGAGATCTTGCGCCCGAGTCTGTCAGGTCAGGCCGTGCGGGTCGTTGCACGCCACGTGCGGTAGCCTGATCAGTCGCACGCAAGTACAAAGGGGACGAAGACCATGACCGAGACCACCACAGAGATCGATGTGGTCAAACCCGTCGTGGCCGTTGTCGGACGCCCCAACGTCGGCAAGTCCATGCTGGTCAACCGAATCATCGGACGCCGCGAGGCCGTCGTGCAGGACCTTCCCGGGGTGACCAGGGACCGCGTTAGCTACGACGCCGACTGGAACGGCCGCGAGTTTGTGATCGTCGACACCGGTGGCTGGGCGCCCGATGCCAAGGGCATGGCCGCCCAGATCGCAGAGCAGGCAGAACTCGCCATCGCTGCGGCCGATGTCGTGCTGTTCGTCGTCGATGCCACCGTCGGCACCCAGGACATCGACCACCGGGTGGTCGACGTGCTGCGACGCAGCAAGAAGCCCGTCGTCCTTGCTGCGAACAAGGTCGACGACCTGCGCCAGGAGGCGGACGCCGCTGCGATGTGGAACCTCGGGCTGGGGGAGCCCTACCCCGTCTCCGCGATGCATGGCCGCGGAACCGGCGATCTGCTGGATGCCCTGCTCGCGGTGATGCCCGACACGCCGCCGCTGGGTGAGCAGGAGATTGGTGGCCCTCGGCGGGTCGCGATCATCGGCCGTCCGAACGTTGGCAAGTCATCGCTGCTCAACAAGGTGGCCAACTCCTTCCGTGCGGTCGTGGACAATGTGGCCGGCACGACCGTCGACCCCGTCGACGAACTGGTCGAGGTCGGGGGAGTGGTCTACCGCTTCATCGACACAGCCGGGCTGCGACGACGCGTCAAGGAAGCCTCCGGACACGAGTACTACGCCTCGCTGCGCACCCAGGGTGCGATCGAGCGGGCGGAGGTGTGCGTGGTG
>JBBRIY010000294.1:0-3918 GCA_038220215.1 Propionibacteriales bacterium | reverse complement strand
GGATCTCGGCCAGCCAATACTCGGCGTCGATCTTTGAGACAAAGCCGTGCGGAGCCTCGTAACGCCCCATGTCCGGTCCCACGTAGCGGGCGCGGAAGTACCCGGAGCGCTGCTCGATGCTGCCGAACGACCGCCTCGCGTGAACCATCAGACACCTCCGAAACCCTGAAATTCTGGGTTCCAGCATATCTCGCTGACTAGGGAAAACGTTTGCCCCAGAATTCACATTTTGGGGCTTATCTGGGGTTAGGGGTGTCTTCCAGAGGCCATTTCTGACCACTGGTGACCCTGCCCGTTCCGGGCATAACCCCTAGTGGAGGAGCAGTAATCCCTAGTCACATCGGTAGTGCCGAATTGGTCGGGGCGACAGGACTCGAACCTGCGGTCTCCTGCTCCCAAAGCAGGCGCGCTAGCCACTACGCTACGCCCCGGTCAACCGGCGCCACTCTACGGGTGCGGCAGCGACCGGCCAAACTCACAGGCCAGGACTGAGCTCCGGGGAGAGCAGCAGCCAGGCCAGCGGCTCGGCGTCGGCAATGCGTCCGTCGGCGTAGGCGCACAGCACCTGTCCCCTGGCCTTCTCGGCCACCTGCGCGTAATGCCCGGCCTTGTCCCACTCGGGCGGGCACAATTCCAGCAGACCGACCAGCTGGGCCTGCTCGGTCCACGTGAGCAGCGGCGCCTCCCCCGGGAGCGAGCCACCCAGGCGGTTGGCCACCCCGGCCAGCTCAGCCGCGCCGACCTCAACGCTTCGATAGTGCAGGAGCGAACTCTCCAGCGACGCCGTCCGGCCGACCGCCGGACGACCCAGCAGGTCGTGACATCGCGACTGGATGTCCATTCCCAGCGAGATGGACGCCAGCCAGGCCGCCATCACCACGCGTCCGTAGCCGATTCCGACGGGAAGCCGTGCGAGGAGCCGCAGCGCGTCCGACACGAGGGCACCCTCCCCGAGACTGCGGCCACGGCTGAGCCCGAATGTCGCACCCAGCACGGAGTCGGCGGTTGTCCAGTCCACCCGATCGAGCAGCTCATCCGCAGCCGGGTCGAGCCACAGGGCGTGCCGGTCAGCAGCCTGCTGGACGCACACAGCTTCGGCAATGCTCAGGCCCCTGCCCCGTTTGACCGCCTCGGACGCCACCGTGTGCAACACCGACTCGGGTCCCGGCACCCATTCCAGCGGTACCCGGCTGAGGCCGCGGGGCGTCTGGACGTCGAGAATCCGTCGACCC
Organism: Propionibacteriales bacterium; assembly: GCA_038220215.1. Lineage (GTDB taxonomy): Bacteria > Actinomycetota > Actinomycetes > Propionibacteriales > Propionibacteriaceae > Propionicimonas. Next base: position 2,686 of record JBBRIY010000294.1, on the reverse strand, counting down.
ACCGGCCCGGTCACCCCCACGACCCCATCGGAGTACTCCACCTGGACGCCGGGCGGCCCGCTCAATCCGAAGTCGGCCAGTTCACTCCACCACGGCTCGTCTGCGTCGAGCTGGGTGTCATTCAGCCACGGCGGCAACCGTCGGGTCAGGTCTTCGATTCCCGGGTACCAGTCGGCTCCGATGGCGGTCACCAGCCGGTGTCCCGCGTCGAGCCCGGTGCCTGCCGGGGCAACCTGGTAGTCAACGCAGGCGCTGCTGGCACCAGGGTCCTCGAGCTCTTCCAGATAGCCCTGTTCCAGCCGCAGCCCGAGGACCGGTCCAGCCGAATGAGCCGGAGCCAGTGCCAGCAACGCGGTGACCCCACTCCCCCAGCTCCACAGGGCATACTCCGACCCCGGCCGCACCCGCAGCAGATCGGTGACCGGAAGCGTCCGTCCCGGCTCAGCGGTGAGCACCCACCGGTTGCGCCAGCCACCGTTCACCGCTTGGCGCTGCATCACCAGGCCGGATGCGGTGACCATCGAATGCTCCACCTCGTCCGCGACAGTCAGTTCCGCCGGCGCGCCGGCCGCTCCCACCCAGGACAGTTCGACCACAAGGTCGTTTCCCCGAATCAACCTGATGCTGGTGCCGTCGTCGGCGACGCGAATCTCGGCGTCGCCCCACTGCATCACCGCCGGCGCTGGCATCGCGGGCACCAGTAGAGGTTGCGGCCCTCGAACAGGCGCAGGCTGACTTCGCGCCCGCACACCAGGCAGGGCTGGCCCTGCCGGCGGTAGACATAGACCTCGCCGCCGTGGCGATCCACCCGCGGGTCCCGGCCCGTCGCCTCGGGCGAATCCTGCGGGCGGACGGTGTCGATGCGGCCGTGCAACACGCCTTGCGGCATCAGTTCGACGAAGTCGGCCCAGATACGGTTCCACGCCCGCCGGGACAGCGCCGAGCCGGGCGTATCGGGATGGATCCGTTGCCGGTACAGCACCTCGGCCCGGTAGATGTTGCCGACGCCCGCAGCAACCCGCTGGTCCATCAGCAGCGAGGCGATCGCCCTATCCGAGCGATGCACGCGGAGCCAGCCGCGTTCGGGGTCGGCGTCGGCTCGCAGCGGGTCCGGTCCGAGGGCTGCGACCAACGCAGCCACCTCCCCCGGCCCCACCAGCGCGCAGGCCTGCGGGCCACGCAACTCTGCAGCGTGCTCTTCAGTCTCGATGCGCAGGCGCAGGGTGCCTGCGCCTTCGACGGCGCCGGGCTTCACCCAGCGCAGCTTGCCGATCAGTCCGAGGTGGATGTGGACGAAGGGTCCGCGATTCTCGTCAAGCTCAGCGAACCCTGGCGGGGAGAAGTCGAGGATCAGGTGCTTCCCGAAGGCCTCGGCAGTGCTGAACACCGTCTGGTCGAGCAGGGCGGACGCCTCGGCGAAGCGGCCCTGCGGGCTCGAGACGGCGACCGTCCGGCCAGCGAAGGCATGGTCCATTTCCGCCGCGAGGCGGTGGATCACGTGACCCTCGGGCATCTCATCTCCTGCGTGACGGAATCGGTGAGTCTACGCTGCTCACATGAGCAGTCCCGAGCGCCATACCGAGCCCGATCGGGGTTTCGGCCGCGATGGCATCTCCGGTCTGGTGGACGCCCATCGCGCCCTCCGGGCCCGCGATGTGTCGCGTCCACGGCCCGAAGACCTCGATGCAACCGACCAGGTGGTGGCCGCGGCCCTCGCACGGCTGGAGCGTCCCCGCCACTGACGGGCACCTCCGGGGGTATGTTGAGCGCGACGGTTGAGCCTAGTAGCCTCCCAACACCGTGGGATTGTCAGCGAGGCTCCCAACACCTGAAGCCAGTGAGGTCGCATGTACCCGGCAAATATCACGCGCGCCGAAGCCGCCGAGCGTTCGGCGCACGTAGGCACCCACGGCTATGAGGTGCTCGTCGACCTCTCCGGACGGGTGCCGGACGCGGGCGAGTTCGATCCCACCGCCACCTTCGTGTCCACCTCCACCGTGCGCTTCAGCACGGTCGGCGGGGCCACGTACGTGAACCTGATCGCCGACCGGCTGCTCGTCGCGACCCTCGACGGGACGCCGTTGCCCGATGACGCCTTCTCCGACCACAAGGTGCACTTCACCGCCGACGCGGGTGACCACGAACTCGTGATCAGCGCCCTGTGCCGCTACAGCCGCACCGGCGAGGGCCTGCACCGTTTCGTCGATCCGGTCGACGACCTCGTCTACTGCTACACCCAGCTGGAGCCGGCCGACTCCCGTCGCCTGTACGCCTGTTTCGAGCAGCCCGACCTGAAGGCGACGTTCACCCTCACCGTGATAGCGCCGGAGGCCTGGACCGTGCTGTCCAACTCCCCCGCCGTCGAGCCAGCCCCGCTGGGCGACGGCCTGGCCCGCTGGGAGTTCGCCACCACGCCCCCGATCTCGACCTACATCACGGCGCTGATCGCCGGCGCTTTCCACGTCGTGAACGACTCGCTCACCGGCAAGGCCGCCGAGATCCCGCTGTCGGTGGCCTGCCGCCAGTCGCTGGTGCCCTATCTCGACGCCGACCGGATCCTCGCAACGACCAAGGCCGGTTTCGCCGTCTTCGAGGAGCACTTCGGCATGCCCTACCCCTTCGCGGACTACGCGCAGGTCTTCGTGCCCGAGTTCAACGCCGGCGCCATGGAGAACGCGGGCTGCGT
>JBBRIY010000293.1:0-3939 GCA_038220215.1 Propionibacteriales bacterium | reverse complement strand
TACCTCACCGCCGGCCCGAAGGAGTCCCGCGCGTGGACGATCCGGAAGGGTGCCACCGCCCCCGAGGCTGCCGGCGTGATCCACACCGACTTCCAGAAGGGCTTCATCAAGGCCGAGATCGTCGGGTACGACGACCTCGTCTCCCTCGGCTCTGTCGTCGCAGCGCGCGCCGCAGGCAAGGCCCGCATGGAGGGCAAGGACTACGTCATGGCCGACGGCGACGTCGTCGAGTTCCGCTTCTCCTCGTAGGCCGGATCACTTGACCCGGCTGGCCTTCACCGTCCAGGTGTTGCAGGCGCTCATCGTCTTGGCGTCGAGGCCGCGGCGTCCCCAGTAAGCCTCTGCCTTCGCGCTGCCGTGGCCGGTCGCATCGCTGGTGTAGTCCCACTGGTACTCGAGCTCCCGCCGGTCGGAGGAGTCGTAGCCGACCCCGGACATCCTGAGGGCGTAGTGGGCCATGCAGTGCGCCTGTAGCTCGATGCGCCGCGTCGTCACGGCGAACGAATCGTCCATGACGTCGGTGGCATCGAAGATGCCCGCGAGGTGCTGCACGTGGTGGGCGTACTCGTGCATCACGAGCTCGGCAACCGAGAGCCGGAAGTACCGTCCCTGCACGTAGGACTGCAGGGAGAAGTAGATGGTGGAATCGCCGGTGCAGTAACTCGCGGGAAAGGTCGTGCCGAGCTTGCCGCACGGCGACTTGGCTGTTGAGGAGTAGAACTTCACCGTGGGCTTGCTGAAGTCCACGGCTGTCGGGGCAAGGACCTTCTTCCATGCCGCGTTCTCGCAGTCGATCAGCTTGCCCACCTGCTTGCGGAAGGCGGCCAGGCTGCCGGGGATCGACTGGTCCGGGCACCTCGCTGGCACCTTCAGCGCGTAGATCGGGTTCTTCTTCAGCACATCCAGCGGATCGGACGGCATCGTCGGCGTCGGCGAGGATCCCGGGCTGGGCGAGGTGGACGGCTTCGGTGTCGGCTTCCGGCCGGCGGGCGCGGACGGTGAGGGCGCAAGCCCGCCGTGGCGGCCCGGCAGCTGGGCAAGGACGGGGAGGGCGAGCGCTGCGATCAGGCTGACGGCCAGGACCGCTGCCACCGTGACAAGGGCAGCCACCCATCCCCGTCCGCGTTGCGGGGGGCGCGCCGGCGGTGGGAACCCGGCCAGGGGCTGCGGCGGTGCAGCTGCCCAGTGGCCCGGGGGACCAGCCGGCGGCGGCCAGCCGTACCCACCGGGCTGTCCGATGAAGCCCTGCGCCGCGGGGTACTGGCCCGGTTGCTGCCAGGACGGACTCGGCTGCGGGTACCCCTGCGACGGGTAGCCCTGCGACGGATAGACCTGCGACGGATAGCCCTGCGACGGATAGCCCTGCTGCGGGTACCCCTGCGACGGATAGCCCTGTCCGCTCGGGACGAACGGCAGAAACGCCCCTGGAATCACCTCGGTAGGTTCGATCTCCGGGATGACCTGCGTCGGTTCGGCCGGGACGGGCCCGGTTGGTGGCGGCGCATCGTCACCGGGGCCGCCCGCCGGACGGTCAGTGTTCATGCGGCTCCCTGGGGATCTGGATCGCTCCCAGCCTAAGGGCGTGGACCGACATGTCGGCATCACATCAGTCGATGCTGGACACCAGCCGGTCGACGGCCTCGTCGATGGCGTTCCTCTCGGCACCCGAGAGCGCCGGGTCGACGTCCAGGCTGAATCGCGCCGCGCCACGCGTCCGCGTCCGCTTCCACGCTCCGACGTCCTCCAGGCCGAGGATCACGATGCCCCCGCCCGCCTCGGCGAAACGGTAGGGATCGCCGCCGGCCGGATGCTCCGCCGAGCGTGGCCACGGCACCTTGCGGTAGCTGAGGAAGGCCTCGTCAAAGGTGGACAGCAGCCACGCCGCCTGAGGACGCAGGGTCGGCAGGGCGTCTTCGGGGCAGTGCCACAGCTCCTCGCCGTCCACGGTCAGCTTCTCGACCCGATCGCCGAGCTCCGCGACCGCAGCCCTGGCCTCGCCGAGGGTCACCTTCGCCCACCGCACCAGGTCGGTCAGTGCCACCGGACCATGGCCGCCGACGAAGCGTCCGACCAATTCGACGATGGCCTGGTGCCGTTCGCGTTCCGGGGTGTGCGGCACCACTTCCTCCACCAGCGCGTACTGGTGCTCGATGGTCGCAGCCGGAGCCGAGCAGACCAGTCCGCGAAGCTCGGCAACCAGCAGCACATGTCCCACCTGCTGCCCGAAGAGCGGGTCGGCTCGCGTCAGGAGCCCGCTGTCGGCCAGTGCTGCGCCGAGCGCGTTGCGGGGGGCGAAACGACGCCCGGCGAGGCTCCCGGCCAGCACGTCGAGCGCAGGAGCCAGCAGCGATTCGCCGAGGCTGAGCTGCCGATGCCGGGAAGCCATCCCCGACTCGACCTTCGGGGACGTGAGCTGTAGCAGCCACCGGAGGTCGGCGGCAGCGACGTAGTGCCACGTCGGACGCAGGACGTGGGTGCGCACGATGTCCCCGGTTGCGAGCGCCGCCCGGACGTCGCCGTCGGTGGTCCCCGAACAGCGCAGCGCGATCATGGCCTGGGCCAGCAACGCGTCCTGGGACTGGACGCAGAGCAACTCCCGCACGACCTGCGCAGGGCCCTGGGCGGCCGGTCCGCTCAGGCGCTGGGTGGCGAGCCGCGCCGCCAGAACGTCTGCACGGTCCATCAGTCCCGGAACCCCGCGAAGAACAATGCGAGCGCGAAACCGAACAACGCCACGGCAAGGCGCACACTCCGGACGGGGAGCCGCACGAGCTCGACCACCGTCCAGGCAGCAAGCCCGCCGAGGACGAAGCCGAGCACCCGGCCGGGGAACGGGATGTGCAGGCCGAGCAGGCTGATCGCGCCACCGGCTGCCGCAGCCAGCCCGCCGAGGATCTCCAGCACCCCGCGGACGCGGCGCACCGCGGTGTGCCAGCCAGGCTCGAGTGCCACCGCGCGACGGGCGGTCGCAGGCCGGGCGGCCAGCTTGGCCACGCCGGACGCGACGAACCACGCCGCGACAGCGATCGCGAGGATCACATCGGCACCGAATCGGTCCAGTGGGCTCACCTCCTCCAGCGGTGAAGTCTAGGGGGACGTCGGCCCGTCGAGTCGGTCCAGAACGGCGGCCAGTGCCGCGCGGTCGGTTTCGGGCAGGCGGCCGAAGAAGTCCCGGCCCACCTCCGTGCGGATCCTCTCGACCTCCGCGAGTGCCGCGCGTCCCGAGGGCGAAAGGGCCAGCAGGAGCGCCCTGCCGTCCGCCGGATCGGTGGTCCTCTCGACGAAACCCGACGTGACCAGCCCCGCGACGGCGTCGGTCGCAGAACGGGCGACGATGCCCAGGCGTTCGGCCACTTCTGAGGGACGTAACGGTCCGGCGTCCCCGATGACGCGGAGCGCGCGCGCCTGATGCAGGTTCAGCCCCAGAGGTGCCGTCCGCAGGGAGGTCTCGCGCCGGAGCCGGCGGGCAACCCGGAGAAAGCTCTCCGCGAGGGCCTCAGGGAATATCTCCATCGGATCCTGCCTTATATGCTGTGGTTACCTCAGTATATCGGAGACGCAGATGGCAGACATCCACCCCATGGAAGCGCGCGGGCCTGCGCGCATCAACCCGGTCGACAAGGCCCAGCTCGCCGAATCGCCGGTGAGCCTGCGGCGCGTGGCCGGACTGTTCCGCGGGCACGCCCCCGAACTGAGCGTGGTCACCGCGATCATCGTCGTCGCATCGATCGTCGGGCTCGCCCAGCCGTTCCTGCTGCGCGAGATCATCGACGTCGCGCTGCCGACCGGTGACACGAGGCTGCTGGCCTGGCTGGTTGGCGGCATGGTCGCCGTGGCGGCCGTCACCGGGGTCCTCGGGGTGTGGCAGACCTGGCTGGCGACCTCGATGGGGCAGCGGGTCATGCACGTCCTGCGCACCAGCGTCTTCGCGCACCTGCA
>JBBRIY010000292.1:0-3943 GCA_038220215.1 Propionibacteriales bacterium | reverse complement strand
TTCCCGGGCAGGGTTCGGGGGATGGCTGCCAACGAACCCATCGATCCTGTTGTCCGTCTCGCGATTGCCGACTGGCCCGACGATGCTCCACGTGGGGCGGTGTCGACGTTCTGTGTCGAGCATGGCATCTCGCGGAAGTCGTTCTACGAGCTGCGTAAGCGAGCCCGGGCCGACGGGCAGGCAGCAGTGCTCGAGCCCAGGTCACGGCGGCCCAGGTCCTCGCCGGCGAAACTGACCGACCAGGTGAGGACTCAGGCGGTCGCGGTGCGTGCCGCGTTGGAGTCATCCGGGCTGGATCACGGGCCGATCAGTGTGCACGACAAGATGGCCGCGATGGGCCTGCCGGTGGTGCCCTCGACAGCGGCCCTGGCCCGCATCTTCCGTGAGTCCGGCGTCGCCCGGGCGGAGCCGAGGAAGAAGCCGCGGGCGGCGTGGCGCCGGTTCGTCTATCCGGCGCCGAACGCCTGCTGGCAACTGGATGCGACCGAGTACGTCCTGACCGGCGGGCGCACCCGTGTGATCTTCCAACTCATCGATGACCACTCCCGCTACGCGGTCGCCTCCCACGTCGCCTGGGGTGAGACCGCCGAGGCCGCGATCATCGTGGTCGACAAGGGCATCACCGCTCACGGGGTTCCCCAACGGCTGCTGAGCGACAACGGGGTCGCGCTCAACCCGACCCGGCGCGGCCACCTCGGCCAACTCGTCACCCACCTTGGGCGCCTGGGTGTCGAGGCGATCACCGGCAAGCCCTACAAGCCGACCACCCAGGGCAAGAACGAACGCTTCCACCAAACCCTGTTCCGCTGGCTCGACGCCCAGCCACTGGCCTCCACCCTCGACGAGCTCCAGGCCCAGGTCGACACCTTCGACCGGATCTACAACACCGAACGGCCCCACCAGGGCCTGCCCGGACGCATCACCCCCGCCACCGCATGGCTGGCGACCCCGAAAGCCGACCCGCCACGCCCCACCGACGACCACCCCGTGGTCCGTCAACTCCGCGACCGGCAACCAGATCCCGCCCGGATGCCCGCCGGCCTCCCCGCGGGCACCGTCCTGCGGAAACTGACCAGCCAAGGCATCTTCACCCTCAACAACGTGCACTACCTCGTCGACGCCCAACACGCCTTCAACGACGTCCTCATCGTCCAAGACGACGACCACATCATGGTTGTCGACTTCAACGGCGAGATCCTCCTGGAAACCACCAGGCCAGCACCCGGCATCACCTACGTCGGGCGGCTCCGGGGAAACCGACCCAAGATCCGCGGACTGTCACCGAAGTCCTGATACACGAACTGTCACCGATGTCCTGATGCAGAACCGTCACCGATGTCCTGATACATCACACAGTCCTTCGGCAGCTCCTCGAAGCCACTGTCAGAGGCCCGTTTCAGACTGTGTGCCATGGCAGAGAAACCAGAACCCAGAGAACGACGAGACTGGGTCAACACCATCAGTCTCGAACATGTGCGCCGCGGCGTCGCGGGCGGCTTCACCCAGGCCGACCATGGCAAGAGCACCAGATTGTCCCGGCTGCAGGCCGGCGACCGGATCGTGTTCTACTCACCCCGAACCGACTACCCGGACGGCGATCCGCTCCAGCAGTTCACCGCCTGCGGGGTGGTCACTGGCGCAGAGGTCTACCAGGTCGAGATGGCCCCGGACTTCCATCCGTGGCGACGAGAAGTCACGTTCGTCCAGTGCTCGCCGGTGCCCATCAAGCCGCTGCTCGGCCGGCTCTCCTTCATTCCGGACGAGCGGAACTGGGGCTTCACCTTCCGGCGCGGTCTCTTTCAGGTTCCGGCTGAGGACTTCGACCGGATCGCCCAGGCGATGGACGCTCGACTCACGCGTGCGGAAGTGAGTCCAGCCACCGCGTGACCTGTCGTCGCCCGGACAATCGGACAAGCCATGGCTCACCGACCATCTGCAAGTACCGGTCGCGTGTGCCGTGGTACGCCGTCCAGGCCCACAGCACGATGTTCTGCTCGGGATCACGACTGAGCCAGGACGCCGGACGCTCGCGGTTGCCGTGCCAGAGCTCCTGACGGGTGATGCCGCGCTTCAGGGTGCGTCGCACGACGCGGGTCATCACCAGCCAGCGCGGGTGATCGAGCCAGACCACAAGGTCGGCCCCGACCGGCGGCTGCATCAAGCCGTCCAGCCGGGTCGTCCAGTTGCCGTCAGCCACCCAGCCGTCCGGATGGTCCACCACGAACCGGCGCACCAGCTCCCTGGCTTGGTCGGACTCCCGGAAGGTCCAGTTCGCGTCCCAGAAGACCGCGTCGAGTTCGAGATGTGCGACCCCGAGGCGGGCAGCGACTTCGGCCGCCAGCCGCGTCTTTCCCGATCCCGAGACTCCCACCACGCGAATGCGCCCAACATGGATGCGCTGAGAAGCTGTGGCAGGCATCGGACGATTCTAGGGGTCCTGCCTTCGCGCGGACGTGGTGTGCACAGTCGGCAATGGGTCAGGAGTCGCTAGGACCACTGTTCGATCACCCGGGGAGGTTCGGCCAGCGAGACCGTGCTGGACCGCGCTGCCGCGAGCAGGCCGAGCTGTTCGGGGGTGTTGAGTTCCTGGAGCTCGCAGGGACCGACCAGCCGCGACCAGCGCCGGGCGAAGTCCTTCGCATCCTCGCGGCGGCGTCCGATCACGGTGGGGACGGAGAGGTAGCACGTCTGCGCAGCGACCCGGTCGGCGAGCCCGAACGCCGCCGCGAGCACGGGGGAATGTCCTCGGGGTGAACTGGAATTGACCTGCAGGAGGAACCGCGGGGTTCGCACCGGACCGAACAACTCCCGCAGGCAGCCGGTGAGCAGGGCCTGCTCCGCTGCGGGTGCGTCGAGAGAAACCAGCCACGCCCCCGGCCGGTCTGGATCGGCCGTGACGGTGACGTCAGCCGTCCCGCCTTCGATGACGGCCTCCATCCCTTGCAGGGTCCCCAGCACGGCAAGAGCGGCCCGGAGGTAGGCGGTCCGGGGGAACAGGCGTTGGCGCAGGGGACCGAGCAGTGCCCTCACCAGCGGGGCACCGAGGAGCCCGACGGCGGCGAGAACCGCGCCGCCGCCCACGGCAAGGGTCAGAGGGTCCGCCACCCCGGCGGCGAGCCAGGCCAGCCCGAGTCCGCCGGCCGTCCCTAACGCCGCGGTGGAGCCCGTCAGGGCCAACTCGAGGGTCGGCCCGGTGCGGAACGGGCTGGCGCCATCCCCGACCAGCCGCAGGTGCTGGCGTTCGGTCCCCTCGTAGCGATCACCGATCCGCCATTCGCGACGGGTCGACGCGCGGTCCGGCAGACCGAAGAGCAGGGGGCTGTTCACCGCATTGACGCTGCTGCCGGGCACCTTGTCGCGCAGCTCCTGCAGGTCGACCTGCTGGGTGCTGCGGAGCACGTGATCGATCCCGCGGACGATCTCGCCACCACCGTCCGCGTGGAGGCCCCAGGTGCGGCTGTGCTTGCGCTCGAGCCGGTTGAGGTCGGGGGTTTCGTCAATGGCGACCTCGGCTCCGATCACACAGGTCACGGTCCAGTTGTGGGCGACCTTCTCTGCCCAGCCGGGGTCGAGCCGGAGCGTCCGGCCGCGCAGCTGCTGGGTGGCCGACGATGTGGCTGCGGCGGTGAGGTCGATCAGGGTGTTCGCGGCCGGGCAATCCCACCCCTCACCCAGCAGTCCCCGCGTGCCGACGACGAGCCGGATCGTGCCGGAGGTGAGCAAGGCGGAGACGGCACCCAACGCGGACGCTGGACTGCGGTCACCAAGCGCGACGTCCAGGGCAAGGCCGCCGTCGCCCGCTCGAGTCGTGGTGGCGACCTGGCCGGTCTCGCGTTCGAGCAGGGGCAGAAGGACCTCGGCGTCGGCATGGTTGATCCGCAGGTGCTGGCCGGTCACCAGAACCGGCCGCAGCGCTACGAGGTCAGCGTCCGCGATGACCCGG
>JBBRIY010000291.1:0-3946 GCA_038220215.1 Propionibacteriales bacterium | reverse complement strand
GCTCGGCCGGCTCGGGGAGTTCTGCGAGCGCTGCCGTGAGCCGCTCGCGCAGCACCTCTGTGTCCCGGGCGCCACCGAGCTGCGCGGCGTGCCATCGCAGCTCCTTCCTCAGATGCTTCACAACGCCCGCAGTGAACACGTCGCCGAACGTCCGCAGGGCACTGCGGAGTCGCCGGGTGGCCACACGGCTGCGATGCACGGCGTCGTGGCCGTCGAGCCGCACCGCACCCTCCTGCGCCTGCAGCACACCGACCTGGCCGCCGACGTAGGCCAGCACAGCCGCTCCTGCACTGTGGTCGGCGACGGCGGCATCGGCAATGGCCGGCGCCAGTGCCTGCGCCGCCTTCGATGCCGACTGCGAGATGTGCACCCCGGCGGCCAACAGCGCCCGTGTCACTCTGTCGAGCACATCCACGTCACCGGTGACGAGTTCCACCTCGGCCTCCCGCCACCGCTGGCGATGGGTGCCTGCTCGCGCCACAACCTGATCGGTGCACAGGATCGCAAGGACCGTCCCGTCAGGACTGATCAGCTGCCGCTCCACGCGGTGCGTGCGAAGCTCGGCCACGGGCACCAGCGGTGCCCCGTCCAGGGTCGCCGCCACCAGCGCCCGGAACTGCTGTGGCGGCCGGCGAAACTCCCCCGGTGCGTGCACCTCGATGCGCTGGTCGGGTCCGGCGCCCGGTTGCTTGAGGTGCCAGCCGTCGTCGCTACCGCCGGTACGGCGGCGGATCACCTGACGGCTGTTGGCCAGCCGGAAATCAGGCGTGTCGTAATAGGTGGCCACCAGGTCGAACTCCGAGGCCGGCCCCACGTCGGCAATCTCCGAGAGGTCGGGCAACCGCTGGTCCTCAACGAGCGCGAACTTCCGTTCGTGCTCGACGTGGCCGGCCATGGTCAGCTGGGCTCGTCAGGGGCGGTCAGCACGCCGCGATCGTCGATGGTGCCGGTCTCCTCTTCCTCCGGCTCCACCGGACGCCGACGCCAGCGCGTGGCATGGTCCTCGTCATCGGGACCCAGCGACGAGGCCAGCAGCACCGGGGTCACAGCTGCAAAGCCCCACACCGCAAGTGCGGAGACTGACCGGAGTTCAAGCGGAATCGGAACAAGGGCTCCGGGCAGCGCTCCGGTGAGCCGCTCCGAGAAGTTGCCAGGCCCGAGCAGCGTCCCGACCTGCCAGCAGACCACGCCGGCCAGCAGGCCAGAACCGACGGCGAGGAGCGCCGAAGGCCAGCCGAGCTGACGGAACCACTTCCAGGTGACCAGGCCGAGACCTGCGCCGACGAGGGCACCGGTGATCACGAACCAGACGTCGGACGCCACGATCTCGGTGACGCCCCGCTCGGAGATCGTCGCTGACCCGTCCGACAGGATGCGATAGGTGGGCAGGTCGACCACTGTTGCCCAGAACACGGCGGACAGACCGCCGACCACCAGCGACATGCCGGCGAGGATCGCGATCCACATCCCGACCGCCGAATCAGCTGGCTCTGCCGCCGACTGCTGCTCCTCGGTCACGGTTGTGCTCACGGTCTGCAGACTACCGACTCATCACGCGTTGACGCAGGACGGGCCCAGCAGTGCCTTCAGGTCGGCCATCAGCGGACGCGATGGCTCCACCCGTAGTCCCTCGTCGAGCTTCCACACCTTGCTGCCGTTGGTGGTCGACAGCAGCTTCACCCGCACCTCGGTGGAGCCGGGGTGGGACCGCAGCACCTGGCGCAACTGCTCGATCACCGCAGGCGTGCAGCGGACGGCCGGCAGCTGGATCACCAACGGGCCGGACGGCCCCTCGGAGACGTCGGGAAACGTGACTTCCTGACCGGTCAGCTCGACGGCGTCGTCCTTGGTGCGGACGCGCCCCTTGATCCGCACGACCGTGTCGCTGGCCAGCGCCGACGCCACGGCTGCGTACACCTTCGGGAAGAGCAGCACCTCGACAGAGGATTCCAGGTCCTCGACCGTGGCGATCGCCCACAGGTCGCCGTTCTTGGTCTGCTTGCGGACGACAGAGGTGATCATCCCTGCGATCGTGACCATGCCGTCCCGCGGGCCGTCGTCGGAGCGGAGCTGTCCAATGCTGCAGTCGCGCTGCGCGGCAAGGATGTGTTCGAGACCCTGCAGCGGGTGGTCACTCACGTAGAGCCCCAGCATCTCGCGCTCGAAGCCCAGCCTCACCCGCTTGTCCCACTCCGCCAGGTCGGGGATCGGCGCAACGGTCAGCTTTTCAGCGGAGCCGAAGACGCCGAACAGGTCGTCCTGGCCGTTGGCCTGGTTGCGCTTGAGGTCGATCACCTCGTCGACCCGACGCTCGAAGCACTCCATCAGCGCCCGCCGGGTATGACCCATGGAGTCGAAGGCGCCGGCCTTGATCAGCGACTCGATCACGCGCTTGTTGCAGACCACCAGCGGCACATTGTCGAGGAACTCGTTGAAGTCGGACGCCTTGCCGTGCTCGGCCCGTCCCTCCACGATGCCCCGCACCACGTTGTCGCCGACATTGCGGATGGCACCGAGCCCGTAGCGGATGTCGTCCCCGATCGGGGTGAACATGCCCTCGGACTCGTTCACGTCCGGCGGCAGCACCTTGATGCCCATCCGGCGGCACTCGGCAAGGTAGATCGCCGACTTGTCCTTGTCGTCCTTCACCGACTGCAGCAGCGCTGCCATGAACTCGCACCGATAGTTGGCCTTGAGGTAGGCCGTCCAGTACGAGATCAGCCCGTAGGCAGCGGTGTGGGCCTTGTTGAAGGCGTACGCGGAGAACGGGATCAGGATGTCCCAGAGGGTCTGGATGGCGCTGTCGGAGTAGCCATTGGCGCGCATGCCCGCCTGGAACGGGACGAACTCCTTCTCCAGGACCTCCTTCTTCTTCTTGCCCATGGCGCGACGCAACTCGTCTGCGCGGCCAAGGGTGTAACCGGCCACCCGCTGGGCGATCTGCTGCACCTGCTCCTGGTAGACGATCAGGCCGTAGGTCAGGCCGAGGATGTCGGCCAGCGGCTCTTCGAGCTCGGGGTGGATCGGCACCACCGGCTGGCGCCCGGTCTTGCGCAGCGCGTAGTTGGTGTGGCTGTCGGCGCCCATCGGGCCGGGACGGTACAGCGCGAGGGCCGCGGAGATGTCCTCGAACCGGTCCGGCTGCATTGTCTTCAGCAGCACCCGCATGCCGCCGCCGTCCAGCTGGAAGATGCCGAGGGTGTCGCCGGTTGCCAGCAGCTCATAGGTGGCGCGGTCGGTGGTGTCCTTGCTGAGCTCGTCGAGGTCGAGCTCGATGCCGCGGTTCAGCTGCACATTCGCCAGCGCATCATCGAGGATCGTGAGGTTGCGCAGGCCGAGGAAGTCCATCTTCACCAGGCCGAGGGCTTCGCAACCCGGATAGTCGAACTGGGTGATGATCGCCCCGTCGGCCTCCCGCTTCATGATCGGGACGATGTCCAGCAGCGGCTCGGAACTCATGATCACGCCGGCGGCATGCACGCCCCACTGCCGCTTGAGGCCCTCGATGCCGCGGGCGGTGTCCACCACCTCGCGCACTTCGGGGTCGGCCTCGTAGAGCGCGCGGAACTCGGTGCCCTCCCCGTAGCGGGCGTGCTTCGGATCGAAGACGTCCGCCAGCGACACGTCCTTGCCCTGCACCGGCTGGGTGAACGCCTTGGTGAGTACCTCACCCATGGCGAACGGCTTGCCGAGCACCCGTCCAGCGTCCTTGATGGCCTGCTTGGCCTTGATCGTGCCGTAGGTGACGATCTGGCAGACCCGGTCGTCGCCGTACTTGTCGGAGACGTACTTGATCACCTCGCCACGGCGGCGTTCGTCGAAGTCGATGTCGAAGTCGGGCATCGAGGGGCGCTCGGGGTTCAGGAAGCGCTCGAAGATCAGGCCGTGCGGCACCGGGTCGAGGTCGGTGATGCGCATCGCGTAGGCGCACATCGAACCGGCGCCG
>JBBRIY010000290.1:0-3952 GCA_038220215.1 Propionibacteriales bacterium | reverse complement strand
CCCCTACCGGCCAATTGCAGGTGGACCGCTAGCCCGTGAATCGAGCGTAGTTGACCGTGAGCGTCTCGAGCGGTTTCCGGGATCTCGCTGCCCCTGCGCAGGAGTGCTCGGCTGCGCAGGAGTGCTCGGCTGGGCAGGAGTGCTCGGCCACCTGGTCAGGATCGGACCGAGAGCTCGTCCAGCCAGGCCTGCCAGGCCGGCTCCTCGCGTCGCACGTAGTCGGCGGCGTCGGCGGAGAACAGGTACGCCCGCAGGCCTGCTGCCGCCGTGCCTGACGGCGTGCCTTCGCTCTCGCCGTAGGTGAAGACGCTGAGCATCCCGGGAACCGGCGCGGTGAGCCGGATCAGGGTCTGCCGCTCCCAGATGCGCTCGACCGTGCCGGTGGTGCCGAGCGCCTCGATCGCGGTGCCCTCCCCGCCGAGCCCGAGCGCTTCGTGCAGCCTCGCCCAGAGCGCCTCCGCGTTGCCGGGGTGGGCAGCGATGACCTCCAGTTGGGTGGCCTCCTGGCCAGGGAAGTGTGAGAGGTAGAGGCGCAGGTTGTCGAAGAACGGCAGCCAGTTGGGCCCAAGGGTGTCCCAGAACTCCGACTCCCAGTCTGCGCCGGTACCGAAGCCGCTGCTGGTGACGCGCACGACGCAGGTTCCGCCGGACTGCGCCTCGACGAGGAACTCCGACGTCAGCGGGCTGAGTGCATCCGGGTCCTTGCCCATGAGGGCGGCCCAGTCCTCCTCGTAGACCAGTCGCCGTGGCGGGTCCCAGCCGGTGACGTGGCCGTCCGAGCCCATCTCTGGGCCCATGGTGAAGTGCAGCGAGCCGCCTTCGCGTTCTTCCATCTCGGTCGGCGCGAACCAGGCGCTCATGCCCCTGGCTGTGGCGATGGCCTGCCAGACCTGCTCCGGGGTGCCAGGCACCTCGACGCTGAACTCCAGGCGGTACGGGACGTTAGGGGTTGTGCTCATGACTCCTCCTCAGGAAGCGGGTGGGCGGCGACGACGAGCCGGTGCGGGCGCCCGTCGTCGTGGTGGTAGCGCGCGGCCAGGTCGAGCACCGCAGCGGTCAGGTCGTCGGCGAAGGCAGCCCGGTCGGCGGCCGACCGGAAGCCGATCTTCGTGTCGATGGTCAGCGTCGGCAGGCGCTTGCCGGACGCGCCGGCCCGGCGCGCCAGGGCACCGACCTCGCGCACCAGCCGGCCGGCGAGCGCAACGAGGTAGCCAGCCGACAGGTGGTCGGCGTTGGCGTCCGGTTCGGCAGCGGACGCGCTGAGGGCCGCCGGTGACACGACGTACGACACCGCCGAGGCCTGGAGCACGCGCTCGGTGATGCCGCCGTGCCGGCGCTCCTCGGACAGCTCCACCAGGCCGTGCGCCTCGAGCGCCTTGAGGTGGTAGTTGACCTTCTGGCGCGTGATGCCGACCCGGGCTGCGAGCCCGGCGGCGGAGGCCGGAACGGCCAGCTCACTGAGCAGCCGGGCCCGGACCGGATCCAGCGCGGAGGCGGCTGCCTCTGCGCTTTCGATGACCTCGACGTCCTGCATGACGCACACCCTGCCATTGACAATTAATCTTGTCAAGGGTGGATCTGCTTGCCGAGTGGACCTGGTTCGACGCGTCCCTGCTACCTGTATTCGAGTGTTCCGGCGTCGGCGAGGTTGAGGGTGAGGCTCTCTCCTGCGATGGCGAAGCCGGTGGTGTTGGAGATCGCCGTGATGTACAGGTCGCCGTAGGAGCCTTCACCGCAGGCCTTGATCGTCGCCGGCCCGGGGGCCAGGTCCATGTTGCCGGTGGAGCCCGTCGGGTCGCTGGGGGAGTAGGTGCCGTTGACGGTATTGCAGTCTGCCTGTGCGGTGAACGTGCCGTCGGCGCGGAACTGAATCGTGTACCTGGGCTGCTGGTCGGGCGGGACTGCGCCCTCGAAGACCGGCACCTGGAGGGCGAAGGACGTGAGTTGCCAGGTCCGGCTGGTGAGGCTGGGGCCCGACGGTGGGGTGGGTGTGGGCGTGGGTGTCGGCGTGAGCGTGGGCGTCGGCTTCGGCTTCGGCGTGGTTGGCGGGGCCGGCGTGGATGGTGGGGTCGGTGTGGATGGTGGGGTCGGCCGGGTGGTGGAGGCGCTCGGCCTCGGAGTGGCGGTGGGTGTCGCAGTAACCGTCCGGGTGACGGTCGGTGCAGGGGTCGGCGTGACCGTCGCCACCACCGTCGCTGTCGGGGTCGGCGTGGTCGTCACGGTGGGCTCGGCCGTCGGCTCGGCGCCGGGTGACGGGCTGGGGGGCGCGACCGAGGTGTAGTCGAGCCGTCCACCGTCGGCGAGACTGAGGCTCATCCCCGACGAGGCGACGTTCCAGTTGCGCACCTGGCTCAGCGTCCCCGCGTACAGGATGTCGAACGACAACTTGCCGCAGAACGCCATCGTCATCGGCCCAGGGATGATGGTGACCCGGTCCGAGCCGCTTGCCTGCCAGGATCCGGCGAGCTGGTTGCAGTCGGCCTGGGCCTGGAACGTGCCGTCGGTCTCGAACCGGATCGTGAATCGGCTCTGGGCCTCCGCCGGGACGGTCCACTGCCAGGCAGGGGACTTCTCTCCACCCGAGACCAGGTACCAGGTCGTGGCGGTCAGCTTGTCGGTGTTGCTGGTGCCGCACCCAGCGAGAAGAAGGCCGCTCAACGCGAGCAGCATGGCCACGGCGAATGCTTTCCGCATCGCGTTCTCCCTTTGCTCTGATCACACGCTGGCTGTGGCGCACCTTCGCGACCCGCTGACATGGATGGCGAATCATTGCACAATCGGATCAGCCCGCACGTCGCACTACGGGAAACAAGCGCTGCCGTTCCTTGTGCATTCCCGCCCGCTGACCGCCCGAACGTCTTGCAGCGTTCGCCAGGGCGCCGGTGCTTGCCCACGGCTTCAACAACACGATCGGGCTGGTCGCCTACTTCCGGGTCGGCCCGATCTACGGCCTGTGGTGACGGGGTGGGTTCAGGGCAAGCAGCGCCGGTAGGTCCACGTTCTGCTCCAGCGCATCGGCGAGGCTGTCCAGCATGAGCTGCCGGCGCTCGGCGAAGCCCGGCGCACCCTCCGCCGGCTGCCAGGCAGAGCCGACCGTGCTGGCCAGCTCGGCCAGCCAGGCCTGACGGAAGTCGTCGTTCTCGAAGGCGCCGTGCCAGATCGTGCCCCAGGTGTTGCCGACCCGCACGCCGTCCAGGAACGGCTCACCGCCGGTTGCCTCGACCACCCCATGGTGGATCTCGTAGCCGACGACCGGGTGTCCCTGCCATTCGCCGGAGGGACGGCCGAGCAGCTTCTCCTCGCTGAAGCCGACGCGAGCCGGCAGCAGGCCGAGACCGTCCTCGGTGCCCCGCCGGGATTCGACCGGGTCGTCGATCGTCTCGGCCAGCATCTGGTAGCCGCCGCAGATCCCGAGGATCGGCCCGCCGGTGTTGGCCCGGCGAACCAGGGCGTCGGCGAGGCCGAGTTCCCGCAGCCAGGCAAGGTCGGCAAGGGTCGAACGGGTTCCGGGGAGCACGACCAGGTCGGCGGAGGCGATGTCCTGAGGGCTGGCGGTGACGAACACGTCCAGCCCCGGCTCGGCGGCGAGGGCGTCCAGATCCGTGGCATTGGAGATGCGGGGGAACCGGATCGCGGCAACGCGCAGTGTTCCGGCCCGGCCGGGCAACCGGGGCCACTTAGCGAACGCGAGGGCGTCCTCACTGTCCAGCCACACCTGGTTCAGCCACGGCATGACGCCGAAGCACCGCAGCCCGGTGCGGGCGGTCAGTTCGTCGAGACCGGGGTCGAGAACGGCCTGGTCGCCGCGGAACTTGTTGATCAGGTAGCCGGCAAGGAGCGCGCGATCATCGTCATCCACGATGGCCCAGTGGCCGAAGATGGACGCGAGCACGCCCCCCCGGTCGATGTCGCCGACCAGCAGGGTGGGCAGGCCGAACTCCTTCGCCAGCCC
>JBBRIY010000289.1:0-3986 GCA_038220215.1 Propionibacteriales bacterium | reverse complement strand
AGGATGTTGTTGAAGCGTAAACTTCTTTGCTAGGATTCGCCCGTGACCACGACACTCCAACCCCGCTGGCTTGATGCCGATCAGCAGCGGATCTGGCGATCCTTCCTCAACGGCGTGGCCACGATCAACGAGCGCCTCGAGGCCGAACTGCGATGTTTCGGACTCGACCTCGGTGAGTACGAGATTCTGGTCCACCTCTCGGAGGCACCCGACCGATCGCTGCGCATGTCCGATCTGGCCGATCGCGTCCGCCAGTCACGTTCCCGACTGACCCACACCGTCGCCCGCATGGAGACCAAGGGACTGGTGGCGCGCATGGCGTGCCCGTCCGACCGACGCGGTGTGATCGCCCTCATGACGACCCGCGGTTTCGACCTGCTCGTCGAGGCAGCACCGGCCCACGTCGAGTCCGTCCGCCGGGCGCTTGTCGACCCGGTCACCCCCGAGGACTTCGCCGCGCTCGGCCGCGCGATGGACGCGGTCACGAGCGTGCAAGACTGAGCATGTGCCAGCAGGGTTCGCCGATCAGCTGACCGCTCTGGTCGCGGCCGGGATCCAGGCCGATAGCGGGACGCTCACGCGGTCCCTGTACTCCTCCGACGCCTCCCTGTACCGGGTGCCACCCGCGGCGGTCTGCCGGCCCCGGACCGTCACCGAACTGATCGACATCGTCGATGCCGCACGTGGAGCCGGGCTACCGCTGACGATGCGCGGCGCGGGCACCTCGATCGCCGGCAACGCCGTGGGACCCGGCCTGGTCGTCGACTGTTCCCGGCTGGACGCGATCGCGCACGTGGACCCCGGCGCGCACGCGGCGATCGTCGAACCCGGCGTCATTCCTGCCCGGCTGACCGCTGCGGTCGGCCGTCATGGCCTGCGGTTCGGCCCTGACCCCTCGACGTTCGACCGCTGCACCATCGGCGGGATGATCGGCAACAACGCCTGCGGGCCACGGGCCCTCGGCTACGGGCGTACCGCCGACAATGTGCTCGGCCTCGAGGTGATCACCGGCACCGGGGAACGGCTGTCGCTGGCCGCCGGGCACCGTCCCGACTCGGCAGCACTCGACGCCCTCGAGGTGCTGGTGCGGGCCAACCTCGGCGTGATCCGCACGGAGTTCGGCCGGTTCCCCCGACAGGTGTCCGGCTACAGCCTTGAGCACCTGCTGCCGGAGAAGGGCTTCGACGTCGCACGCTTCCTCGTCGGCAGCGAGGGCACCCTTGCTGTCGTCACCGGAGCACGCGTGCGGCTGGTCACCGACCTGCCCTACTCGACGCTGGTGGTGATCGGCTACCGCAGCATGGCTGCCGCGGCCGACGCCATGCCGCGCGTGCTTCCGTCCCGTCCCACCGCCGTCGAAGGCCTCGACTCCCGGATCGTCGACGTCGTGCGGCACCGTCAGGGTGCCGCGGCGGTCCCCGTTCTTCCCGCCGGCGAGGGCTGGCTGTTCATCGAACTCACCGATGCCGACCCCGAGGTGTTGGCGAAGCGGGCCGCCGAGCTGGTCGCGACGGCCGGTGGCCTGGCCGGTGAGGTGATCATCGACCGGGAACGCGCAGCGCGGCTGTGGCGTATCCGGGCCGACGGCGCCGGCCTCGCCAGCGTCGGGCTCGGCGTACCCGCGCACTCCGGTTGGGAGGACGCAGCCGTGCCGCCTGAAGCCCTGGGCGCCTACCTGCGCGACCTCGACAGCTTGCTCAGCCGGCACGGTCTCCACGGCCTGCCCTACGGCCACTTCGGCGAGGGTTGCGTCCACCTCCGCATCGACTTCGCGCTGTCGAGCGCCCCCGGCGTCGCTCGCTACCGCGCGTTCGTCGAGGACGCAGCCGTGCTGGCGGCCGGCTACGGCGGCTCGATGTCGGGCGAGCACGGGGACGGCCGGGCCCGCTCGGAACTCCTGGGACGCATGTACTCCAGCCAGGCGTTGGCCCTGTTTGCGGCCGTCAAGCACATCTTCGACCCGCACAACCTGCTCAATCCGGGAGTGCTCGTCGATCCCCGCCCGCTGGACGCCGACCTGCGCCTGCCCGCAGCCACCGGCTCGACCCTGCGGCGACTGGACGCGGTCTTCGCCGCCGACGTGCACCGCTGCACCGGGGTCGGCAAGTGCCTGGCGGGATCGGGAACCATGTGCCCCAGCTACCAGGCGACCGGCAAGGAGAAGGACTCCACCCGTGGCCGGGCGCGCGTGTTGCAGGAGATGGTCAACGGCAGCCTCGTCACGAAGGGCTGGCGGGCGCCGGAAGTCGCCGAGGCGCTCGACCTGTGCCTGTCGTGCAAGGCCTGCGCCAGCGAATGCCCCACGGGCACCGACGTCGCCGCCTACAAGTCGCGCGTGCTCGAGGAGGCGCATCGCCACCGGCTCCGGCCGCGCAGCCACTACGCGCTTGGCTGGCTGCCCACCTGGGGGCGGGCCATCACCGCGGTTCCCGGCCTCGCCGCCATGGTGAACGCCACGCTCGCCGCGCCGGGCATCGGCCGGGCGGCGCGTTGGCTCGCCGGGGTCGACCAGCGCCGCAGCCTGCCGCGGTTCGCATCCAGCCGGGCACGTTCCGTACGCCAGCCGGCAACGACCGGCAAGCCGGTGGTGGTGTGGGTGGACTCCTTCACCGACACCCTCGACGCCGAGCGACTGGCCCCGGTGCTTGCGGTCCTTATGGCGGCCGGTTTCGCCCCGACCATCCTGCGCCGGACGGCCTGCTGCGGACTGCCGTGGATCACCACGGGACAACGCGATCACGCCGCCCGGCTGCTGCGCCACTCCCTGGAACTCCTGCACCCGATCGTCGCCGCCGGCACCCCGATCGTCGGGCTGGAGCCTTCCTGCGTTGCGGTGTGGCGCAGCGACGCAGCCGAACTCGTGGACGACGCCCGCGTGGCAGACCTGGCCGCGGGTATCCGCACCCTCGCGGAGGTACTGGCGACGGCCACCGACTGGGAGCCGCCCGACCTCCGTGGCCTGGTCGTCGTTGCGCAGCCACACTGCCACCACTCGGCCGTCCTCGGCTGGGGCGCCGACGCGGCCCTGCTGGCACGGACAGGAGCAAGCGTCGTGACCGTGGAGGGTTGCTGCGGGCTTGCCGGCAATTTCGGCGTTGAGATCGGCCACTACGAGACCTCGGTCGCCGTCGCCGACACCCACCTGATGCCAGCCGTCGAGGCGGCCGGGCCTGACGCCGTCCTGCTGGCCGACGGCTTCTCCTGCCGCCTCCAGCTCGCCGACCTGGCCGACCGTCGCGCCCTCACCCTCGCCGAGCTCCTGCTCACCACCCCCACCCTCGCACCCGCCCTCAAGCCACCCCGCTCCCCCCTCACCACCAAGCTGTGACTTTTTCGCCGATGTCGGCGAATTAGTCACAGCTTGCGGGGGTTGGGGCGGGGCCGGCGGCGCGCGAGGGCTGAACTGAGGCCTTGACGGTTGTGGCTGCCATAGACTGGACGCCGCTCCACAACTCCCGAGGAAGATCGCCATGCCCGAATTCGTGTTCTCCATGCACAACGTCCGCAAGAAGCTGGGCGAGAAGCTCGTGCTGGACAACGTCACCTTGTCGTTCTACGAGGGCGCGAAGATCGGCGTGGTGGGGCCGAACGGCGCCGGGAAGTCGACCATGCTCAAGCTGATGGCAGGCATGCTGCGCGCGGACAACGGCGACGCCATGCTGGCCAAGGGCAAGACGGTCGGCATCCTGCTGCAGGAGCCGCCGCTCACCGAGGACAAGACCGTGATGGAGAACGTCTACGAGGCGGTCGCGGAGACCAAGGGCTTGCTCGACCGCTTCAACGAGATCTCGATGGCCATGGGCGAGCCCGACGCGGACTTCGACACCCTGCTGGCAGAGATGGGCGAGCTGCAGACCGAGCTCGACCACCGTGAGGCCTGGGACCTGGACTCGCAACTCGAGCAGGCCATGGATGCGCTCCAGTGCCCGCCCGGTGACTCACCGGTGGACATCCTCTCCGGTGGAGAGCGTCGCCGGGTGGCCCTG
>JBBRIY010000288.1:0-4009 GCA_038220215.1 Propionibacteriales bacterium | reverse complement strand
TCACCACCGGAAGCCCGGAGTTGTTCACCGGTATCGGCCGGCGCCTGATGGGCGGTTTCGTCGACGCGGTGGAGCAGGTCTACACCTTCGCCGGCTGAGGGCTATCGCCCGACGATCCTGAACAGGCCTGAGTCGGCCCTCACCGTCGGCTGGACGGCGTCGCCATGGCCGTCACACCACTGGTCTGCCGGAACGACGGCCTTCACCTGGTCGATGTGGTCGCCGCAGCCGGCCCAAGTGGTCTTGCCGCAGGTGCTGCAGGGGACGGGACGGCACATGGCGGAACTCCTCGAGATCGGGTGCAGGCACACTACCCACGGGGGTATGTCTGCAAGCAGGTCGGGCGTCGGGGTTCGTGTCTTCTCGCCCCGATAAGGTGAGCCTATGTCCTTGACCAGAGCCGATGGCCGTAGCCCAGACCAACTTCGACCGGTGCGGATCACCCGCAGCTGGCTCGACCACGCCGAGGGTTCGGTGCTGGTGGAGTTCGGGGCAACCCGCGTGCTGATCGCCGCTTCGGTCACAGAAGGTGTCCCGCGCTGGCGCAAGGGCAGTGGGCTCGGCTGGGTGACCAGCGAGTACGCCATGCTGCCGCGCGCCACCCACACCCGCAGCGACCGCGAGTCCGTGAAGGGCCGCATCGGCGGCCGCACCCACGAGATCAGCCGGCTGATCGGCCGCAGCCTGCGCTCGGTCATCGACTACAAGGCGCTCGGCGAAAACACCATCGTGCTCGACTGTGATGTGCTGCAGGCGGACGGCGGTACCCGGACCGCGTCCATCACCGGGGCGTACGTCGCGCTGGAGGATGCTGTCGCGTGGCTCCGGGCCCGTGGCGCCCTGAAGGGCGAGCCACTCATCGGCACCGTCGCCGCAGTCTCGGTCGGGGTCGTCGACGGCATCCCGATGCTCGACCTCGCCTACACCGAGGACTCCGCTGCCGAGGTCGACCTGAACGTGGTCGCCACCGGTACCGGCGACTTCGTCGAGGTGCAGGGAACGGCAGAGGGCAAGCCGTTCTCGCGTTCCGTGCTGGACGAGCTGCTCGACCTCGGGCTGGCCGGTTGCGCCGACCTGACCAAGCTGCAGGCGGAGGCACTGGCACGATGACCCACGGCACGATGACCGACGGCACGATGAGCGTTGTCGTCGTCGCGACCCACAATGCCAAGAAGGCGGCCGAGTTGCACCGCGTGCTCGCCGCAGCGGGCGTCGACGCGGACGTGCGCGGCCTCGACGCGTTCCCGGCCTACCCCGAGCCGGCGGAGACCGAACGGTCCTTTGAGGGCAACGCCCTGTTGAAGGCCCGCGCGGCTGTCGCCCACACCGGCCTGCTCGCCGTCGCAGACGACTCCGGCCTTGAGGTCGACCTGCTGAACGGCATGCCGGGGGTGCGCTCGGCGCGCTGGTCGGGCCCGGACGCCAACGACGCACGCAACCTCGAGCTGCTGATCCGCCAGCTCACCGATACCGAAGAGGCCGACCTCACCGCGCGGTTCGTGTGCGCGATGGCCCTGGTGACACCGGACGGCGCCGTACACATCGTGCGTGGCGAGATGCCCGGACGCCTGGTGCTGGAGCCCCGTGGGACCAAAGGTTTCGGCTACGATCCGATCTTCGTCGCCGACGGCAACACGGTGACCAATGCCGAGCTGACCCCGGAAGAGAAGGACGCCATCAGCCACCGCGGCCAGGCCGTGCGGGCCATGGTGCCGGTGCTCAAGGGTTTGCTGAAGGAGGATTGATGCGGCAGTACCTCGAGCTTGTCGACCACGTCCTGAATCACGGGGTGGAGAAGTCCGACCGCACCGGCACCGGAACGCGCAGCGTCTTTGGTCACCAGCTGCGCTTCGACCTCACCGAGGGCTTCCCGCTGCTGACCACGAAGAAGCTGCACACCCGCAGCATCTTCGGTGAGCTGTTGTGGTTCCTGCGGGGTTCGACCAACGTCGACTGGCTGCATGCCAACGGCATCACGATCTGGGACGAGTGGGCCGACGCCAACGGCGACCTCGGCCCCATCTACGGCTACCAGTGGCGCTCCTGGCCCACCCCTGACGGCGGTCACGTCGACCAGATCAAGGGTGTGATCGAGTCGATCCGCACCAATCCCGACAGCCGCCGCCACATCGTCAGCGCCTGGAACGTCGGCCAGTTGCCGGAGATGGCGCTCCCGCCCTGCCACGCGTTCTTCCAGTTCTACGTCGCCGACGGCAAGCTCAGCTGCCAGCTGTACCAGCGCTCCGCCGACATTTTCCTCGGCGTGCCGTTCAACATCGCCTCCTACGCGCTGCTGACCCACCTGGTGGCCCAGGTTGCCGGCCTGGGGGTGGGCGACTTCGTCCACACCCTCGGGGACGCACACCTGTACTCCAACCACATCGAGCAGGCGAGGCTGCAGCTCACCCGCGAGCCGAGGCCGCTGCCGCGCCTCGTGCTGAACCCGGCCATCACCGAGATCGACGCGTTCAACCTGGCCGACATCGAGATCCTCGACTACGACCCGCACCCCGGAATCAAGGCACCGATCGCCGTCTGAGTTGTTCAGGCGTTCGGGTTGGTTGCCACCAGGTCGTCGACGCTCGTGGTGATGCCGGTGGTCGCAGCGCTCGAGAGGTACGTGCTCACCCCGACGCCGCCAGGACCCTGCAGGGCGGCGGTGGTGTCAGCGGCGCTGACCTGCCAGGCCGCGGGTTCACTCGTCCCGGTTCGCCACAGCTTCCCCGTGATCGCGGTGCCCGCACCGGACGGCACCACCCGACACGCGAAGGTGTACGGCTGGTTGGCTGCCTGAGTGAGGCCGGGAATGGTGAGGCTTGTGACGGTGGTCTCTGCGCCACCCACCCGTCGGACGAGGCTCAGTTGCATGCTGCCGCTGGTGGCAACGACAACCTTGCAGCGGTAGTCGTTGCTGGCGTCGATGCGACGCGGCACGACGTAGGCGTACAGGGTGCCGGCGGCGGCCGTCCGGTTCCAGGCAAGGGTTCCGCGCAGGTCGGTGGCCGGTGACGACACGCCCGGGAGCGCTGCATAGGTGGTGGTGCCAACCGCGGTGATCGTCTGTTGTCCCGTGCCGCCGGCGACGGCGTACCTGCTCGCCGATCCGGTCACCGTCCAGGCCCCGCCGGTGGTGGCCGAACCCCAGCCGTTGCTGGTGGTGCGGCCGAAGGCATCCTGCGCGACCGGCCCGGTGGTGGGAGCTGTCACGGAGACCTGACGGGTGATGGTGCCGGTGGCGCCGTCGTCGTCGGTGACGGTGAGGCTGACGGTGTAGGTGCCGGTCGTGGCATAGGTGTGGCTGGTGGTCGCGCCGGTGCCGGTAGTGGTGTCGCCGAAGTTCCAGTCATAGCCGGTGATGGTGCCGTCGATGTCGGTGGAGCTGGTGCCGCTGAGGCCGACGGTGAGGTCGGTGATCGTCGGCGTGCTGATGGCCGCCGTCGGTGACTGGTTGCCCGGGGGCGGTGCTGTCACCGCCACCTGGCGGGTGGTGGTTCCGGTGGCGCCGTCGTCGTCGGTGACGGTGAGGGTGACGGTGTAGGTGCCGGTGGTGGCGTAGGTGTGGCTGGTGGTCGCGCCGGTGCCGGTGGTGCTGTCTCCGAAGTTCCAGGCGTAACCGGCGATCGTGCCGTCGCCGTCACTCGATCCGGCGCCGCTGAGCCCGACGGTGAGGTCGGTGATCACCGGCGTGCCGATCGCCGCGGTCGGCGACTGGTTGACCGGCGGCGTCGATCCCAGGGGGGAGACCGTGAACCGGTCGAAGGTGACGACCGCAGCGGCCGCCGCAGTGCCAGAGATGTAGGTGTCCACCCCAGCGCTACCGGGAGTCTGCAGGGCTGCGGTGGAGTCGGTCGTGGTCAGTGTCCACGCAGCCGGCTCGGCGGCATCGGCCCGCCACGCCTTCGCGCGCAGGGTGGTGGGAGCGGAACCCTCCAGTTCGAGGCGCACGCGCAGGGGCAGTCCTGCCGTCGCGGTGATACCTGTCAGGTTGGCCTTCACCAGATTGGTCTCT
>JBBRIY010000287.1:0-4044 GCA_038220215.1 Propionibacteriales bacterium | reverse complement strand
GCCCAAGCCCAAGCCCCCCGCCACGTCCTCCGGATCGTGACGGGAACCCGCTCCGAACAGGTGCGTTGGCAGTCGTTGGGTACCTACGTCCAGCTCAGCGTGTCCGATGAGGACAAGCTGGGGGCAGCCGTTCGCCGGGCTCGCGACCTGCTGTCGGCGGTCGACTGGACCTGCAGCCGTTTCCGCGGGGATTCCGAACTGAACCGCGTCAATGCCGGTGCGGGGACCTGGGTCCGGGTCGACCCGCTGCTGGTTGCCGCCACGGTGGCGGCCGTCGAGGCGGCCGAGCACACCGATGGCATCGTGCACCCGCTGCTTGGCAAGGTGATCGTCGGGCTGGGGTATGACCGTACGTTCGCCGAATTGCAGCCCGGCAGGACCGCGGGCGCCCGAATCGAGCCGCCACCGTTGGGCGCCTGGCGGTCCATCGAGTGGGAGGCGGGGGCGATCAGGATTCCCGCAGGGACGGCCCTTGACCTGGGCGCGACGGCCAAGGCGTGGGCCGGCGACGTGATCAGCCGGACGATCGCCGAGGAGGAGCGCTCCAACGTCGTGCTGAGCCTCGGCGGCGACGTCGCCATCGCCACGGGCGCCCGGCGCCCGACGTGGTGGCCGATCGCCATCCGTGAGCATCCTGAGGGCGAGGCGGGTGCGGAGGTCGCCCTGGCAGAAGGCGGGCTGGCGACGTCGTCCACCCGTCTTCGACGCTGGACGGTTGCGGGCGCCAGCCACCATCACCTCGTCGACCCCCGGACCGGGGCATCGGCACAGACCTGCTGGCGGACCGTCAGTGCCACCGGGCCGTCGGCCACCGCAGCGAACATCGCGACCACCGCAGCGGTCGTCCTCGGTGATGATGCGGTGCGATGGCTCACCGAACGCGAGGTGGCGGCCCGACTCGTGTCGGAGGACGGCACCGTGACGCTGACATCCGGATGGCCGGAGAATGGAGTGGACCGATGAACGGACCCCTGCTGTGGTTCCTCAACCGGGGAACCGGAATTGTCCTCTTGTTGCTGATGACCCTCTCGGTGGTGCTGGGCATTCTCAGTGCGCGATCGCGGGCAGGTCGCGCGACCCCGGGCTTCGTCCGGAACATTGTGCACCGCAACGTGTCCCTGCTCGCCGTCGCGCTTCTGGTCGTCCACGTGACGTCCGCTGTGGTCGACACCTACGTCGACATCCGGTGGTGGGACGCGCTGGTTCCCTGGGGCGGGCTCTATCAGCCGTTATGGCTGGGTCTTGGCGCCCTGGCCCTTGATTTGCTGGTGGCCATCACGGTGACGAGCCTGCTGCGCACCCGCCTGCCGCACGCGGCATGGCGGCTCGTGCACTGGCTCAGCTACCTCGCCTGGGGCATCGCCGTGGTTCACGGGATCGGGATCGGCACCGATAGCGACGCGACCTGGTCGGTCATGATCACCGCCGGTTGTGGCGTGGCCGTCGGGCTGGCACTTGCCGTGCGGATCGGTGGCTCCGTGCGGCAGGCGGTGCGCGCATGAAGGCAGCAGTCGCCGAGGGCCCGCGCCTCCTTGCCCACCTGGCGGACGGCCCTGGCCTCGCCCGGCATCGCCAACGCCACCCTGCCGCTGGTCGGGTGTCGGTGGAACAGCTGGCCCTGGCCGCTGAAGCTGCGGACCTTCGCGGGCGTGGTGGTGCAGCCTTCCCGTTCGCAACGAAGCTGCGTACCGCTGCTCGTCGCGGCGCCGTCGTCGTGGTCAACATCAGCGAGGGTGAGCCCGCAAGCCGTAAGGATGAGGTGCTGGCGACGCGCCGCCCGCACCTCATCCTCGACGGTGCAGTCCTTGCCGCCCGTGCACTCGGTGCGCGCCGCGTCCATCTCGTCCTGCCGGGCGACAAGCCGATGGTCAGGATCCGGATCACGGAAGCGCTGGCAGAGCGCGAGGGTGGCGACCCGGTCGAGTGGCGGATCGACGTGGCAGACACGGGATTCGTCAGTGGCCAGGCCCGCGCCGTGATCGAACTGATGTCGGGGCGTGCGAACCTCCCGGTGACCGCCTGGGCCCCGGAGGCGGTGGCGGGCTATCGCGGCCGTCCGACGCTCCTGTCGAACGCAGAGACCTTCGCCCAGCTCGCCAGCATCTGGGCCCATGGTCCCGACCCCGCGACGATGCTCATCACGCGCGCCGGCGACACCGCCGCGGCGAAGGTCGGCGAGGTGGTCATCGGTGCGTCGTGGGGGACGGTGCTGAGCCCGGCGGAGCTCGACCGCCCGGTGCTGCTGGGTGGCTATCACGGCGTCTGGGTCCCGGGAGGGGCGCTCAAGGGTCGCCGCATCGCTGCCGAGGATCTCGCGGGTCTGGGCGCACGCCTGGGCGCGGGGGTGGTGCTGCCGCTGCCACCGGGGTCGTGCCCGGTCCACGAGACGGCTCGGATCGTTTCGTACCTCGCGGGCCAGTCGGCCGGCCGGTGCGGTCCGTGCAAGTTCGGGCTGCCGGCCTTGTCGCGGGCACTTGATGCCGCGGCTGGCGGCGACGGCCCCGTCGAACGCATCTTCGAACTCACGGGCGTGCTGAACGGACGCGGCGCCTGTGCGCATCCCGATGGCACGGTTCGCCTGGTCGCATCGCTGCAGCGCTGGTTCGGCGACGAGCTGGGTTTCCACCAAAGAGAGGAATGTGATTATGGCGACCTCGAAGCTACGGGTTGACTGGCCCGCGTGCCAGGCGAGGGGACTGTGTCACGAGTTGCTCCCCGAGCTGATCTCGCTCGACGAGTGGGGCTACCCGATCATCGCCGGTGAGGTCCCCGCCGATCTCCTCCCCGCTGCCAGGCGTACCGTCGCCGGCTGCCCCCGTCTGGCACTCCGCCTGCAACGGCTTCCAGCTCGTCGGGAAGGGTAGGAAGGCCGGCGGGCCGCCGGCCGCTGGCGAACCGGATCAGCATCACGCCCACGACGATCAGCACTCCGCCCAGGATCTGGATGGGGCTGGGGATCTCGCCGAGCACGATGCCCGCGATGAGCGCGGCGAACAGTACCTCCGACAGGCTGACGAACGAGGACAGCCGTTCGCCCATCAGGCCGATCCCGGCGACGCCCAGGGCATAGGCCAGGGCGGTGGCTGCCAGCACGACGACGCCAAGGGGCACCCACCACGGCACCATCGCGCCCATCAGTGCCACGTCGACCAGCGGCGCCGAGTAGGGGAGTACACCGACCAGCGTCGCTAACCCCAGCACCACAGCGCCCACCGGCAGGCCGAAGGCAGGCAGTGCCAGAGGGTGCAGGCGGGTCGGTCGCGCGCCGAGCACGAAGTAGGCCGCAGCCCCGATCATCGCCCCGAAGCCGAACAGCACCCCGAGGGCATCGGGACGGGCTCCGGTGAGGTCGAGCACGCAGAGGAGTCCGAACACACTGGCCAGCGTTCCTGCGAACACGAGCCGGGACGGGGTGTGTCGCGTCCGCGCCCACGCCAGCAGCACCAGCAGCACCGGGGCCATGTACTCGATCAGCAGGGCGATGCTCACGCTCATCCGCGAGACGGCTGCGAAGTACATAAGCTGAGCCGTGGCGACGGCCAGTGCGCCGAACCCGACGATGACCCGCCACTCGGCCAGCACCTCTCGCAGGCGTCCGCGCATCACCCAGAGTCCGACGGGCAACAGCAGGACCGCTGCGCAGGTCACCCGCCACAGCACGGCTGCACCCGGCGACCAGCCCGCGTCAAAGAGCGGACGCACGAAGGTTCCCGACGTTGCGAAGGCCAGCGAGGCGGCCAGACCAAGCGCGACACCGAGCCCCGCGCGGCTAGGCTGGACGCGTTCTTCTGGGCCGCTCACGGAGGTGGTCACCCGGGCAATGCTGCCCCAGACCGGTGATTTGGCAACCCGGTGCCCACCATGAAAGAATCGACAGGTTGCTCCGACGGGGACGCCTACCTAGGCGGCCCCCCGGCAAGTCTGGTGATCGAAGCCGGGCCCTACCACGATCCGTCAAATGATTGGTCATGCGCGGCCCAGAACGGCCCGACACGCCCGACCCCGGGGGTCGGAGTAACAGCTCCACCGGAGATGCACCGGAGG
>JBBRIY010000286.1:0-4054 GCA_038220215.1 Propionibacteriales bacterium | reverse complement strand
CCTCGGCATCGACATCTTTGCCATCGGGTCGGACTGGGAAGGCCGTTTCGACTACCTGATGGACTACTGCCGGGTCGTCTACCTCGATCGGACCAAGGGCGTCTCGAGCACAGAATTGCGCGCTGAGAACCACGGGATCCTTTCCATCGGGGTCGCCGGATCTGGTCGGATCGCGCGCCGGTTCGTCGCCGAAGCCCGGTTCGTCAGCGGCGTCAGCGTGGAGGCCGTGTGGAGCCCCACCGCCGAGCACGCGACGGCCTTCGCCGCGGAGCTGGAGCTTGAGCGGACGTGCGCCACTTTCGCAGAGCTCCTCGACAGCGTCGATGCGCTCTACCTGGCCACACCGCACAGCACGCACTACGCCCTCGTTCGCCAGGCCCTCGCTGCCGGCGTCCACGTGCTGTGCGAGAAGCCGATGACGCTCACACAGGCGCAGACCAGGGAGCTGCACGAGCTCGCCGGCGCTGCCGGCGTCGTGCTCCTTGAGGCGCTGAAGACGGCCTTCTCGCCCGGCTTCCAGCGCCTGGTCGCTGTTGCCCGTAGCGGCTCGATCGGCGACATCCGCTCCATCGATGCCACGTTCACCAAGCTGGTCTCCGGCGGACGCGAGCTGCAGGCACCCGAGGGCGGCAGCATCTCCGAGCTGGCCAGCTACCCGCTGCTGGCGGCAGTGAAGCTGTTCGGCGTCGGCCACACGTCGTTACGAACGCGCAGCTACTGGCCGGAAGAGTCGCCGGTGGAGCTGTTCAGCCAGATCGACATCGACTACCCCACGGGCTGGGCCATCGCCCGCACGGGCGTCGGTGTGAAGTCCGAGGGTGACCTGGTGATCTCCGGCACGGAGGGCTACATCTACGTGCCCGCACCGTGGTGGCTCACCGAGTACTTCGAGACCCGGTTCGAGGACAGCCGCCGTAACCAGAAGTACTTCCAGAAGTTCGAGGGTGACGGCCTGCGCTACGAGCTCGCCGAGTTCGCCGGGATGATCCGCGACGGTTCCCGGACCAATTTCAAGTACACCGCTGCGGAGTCGATCGAGATCGCCGGCATCCTCGAGGCTGCCCGCACGCAGGCCGAGGTCTTCGGTCGCCGTCACCATGTGGAGGTTTAGAGTGCCGGTTGACCTGGGCAGGCTCAAGCGCAAAGCGTCCAGAGTTGTCAGCGTGGTCTCCGGCCCGATAGCTGCCCGCCTCGCCTTTCCTGAAGGGGGCTACCCGCACGCCGACGACTGGGTGGCGGACCTGCGCTCGCTGCGCTGGCTCGATGACGACCGGTTCGAGCTGGTGGGCTGGGCCTACGACCGGGACTTCGACTACACCGGTAGCCGCCCGACCGTGAGGGTGTGGGCGCAGTCAGAAGGAGCACTGCCGAAGTTCGTGCCGCTGGAGGTGACGATCGAGGAGTCCCCGGAGGCGAACCAGCCGTTCAACGGGGCGACCCGCGACACGGACTACTCGGGCAACTGCTTCCGTGCCGTCGGTTCCCTCGCCCAGCTTGGACGTTTCGGGACCCGCCAGTGGAACCTGCGAGTCAGCGTCGCCGCTGCCGGCAGCCGGGTGCAGGGCCAGTTCACGAAGTTCTACGGCCTGGGTCCGGCCGGCTACCGCACGTCACGGCGCTGCGCTGCTGGGACGGCACTTCCGCGCTGGTCGAAGACGGGCCTGAGCATCCTCGTCGTACCGCTCCTCCCGACCGCCACCGCCATCGACTGCGACGGGGAGCGCCTCAGCATCGACGTTACCCATCGGGGCACGATCACCTCGGCAGAGCTCGTCTCGCCCCAGGGTCGCACCAGGCTGGAGGTGCGCAAGAGCGCCGCGGGGACGACGCTGGTCGGCAGCATCCCGGTCGTTGACGCCTCCCGTCCCTGGCAGGAAGCTGCGCCCGGCGTGTGGGGCTACCCCGTGGACGACCCGGCGGCGTCGCTGCCCTGGCTCCAGCACCGCGTGCTCGTGAAGACCGGTGGCAGCGAACAGCCGGTAATGATCGGCTCGGGCCTGCTCGTCGAGACCAACCCCGTGCGGGTCGAGCCCGGCCCCGATGGGGAACTGCGGCTGTCAGCAGGCACGACCTGGGCGATCGTCACCGACGCCCGGCTCATCGGCAGCGATGAGCCGCTGCTGCGGATCACGGGCCGCTGCCACGGCGACCTGGCCGGCGCCCGGTTCAGCCTCGCCAACGAGCGCGACACCCGTGAAGGCCCGGTGGCCCAGGACGGGGACGTCTTCACCGCCGACATCGCCTTCCTGACGTCGAACTGGGACCTGCCGGCCCTGCCGCCGCAGATCGGCCGGCTGACCCTCGGTGCCACTACGCCGGAGGGGATGGCCATCCCGGTGCGCTGCGCGCCCGGCATCGTCGACAAGGCGCCCGACTCGGTGTGGAACCGGTGGTTCCGGCTGTACTACGCCGTGAAGGCGGGCAAGGTACTGTTACCGCGGCTCGAGATCCCTCTGGCAACCGAGGAGATCGGGACGTACAACCAGGCGCGGATCCGCGCACAGTACGAGTCCGGTGAGTGGCCGATCGTGGACAAGATGTACTTCGAGAGCTTCTATGGCCGCCAGTGCGGCTGCAACCCGCTCGCCCTGCGCGAGGAGATGGTGGCGAGGCACCCGAACGTCCCCCGCGTCTGGGCGGTTCGCGACCTGTCGGTCGCCGTGCCCGAAGGTGACGAGGCCGTCGTAGACGCGACCACGGCCTGGTGGCGGGCGAGGGCGGAAGCCCGCTGGCTGGTGGTGAACGACTGGCTGCGCGCCCGGTTCACCCCGCGCGAGGGCCAGACCGTCCTGCAGACCTGGCACGGCACGATGTACAAGAAGGTGGGCCTGGACCGCGGCGAGCAGCTGGACGCGGAGGAGCGCGAGTTCATGCTGGGGGAGCGGAAGAAGTGGGACCTGTTGCTGTCCCAGAACCCGCACTCCAGCCGCGTGTTCCGCGAGTCCTACCTGTCGAACCCGCCGATCTACGAAGAGGGCTACCCGCGCAACGACCTGCTGGTCAACGGCTCTGGCGAACACATTCGCAGCGTGCTCGGCATCCGGGCCGACCAGAAAGTGGTGCTGTACGCGCCCACCTGGCGCGACGACCGTACCGAGCTGGTCGACTACCTCGACGTGAGCAAGCTGGCGGCAGACCTCGGCGACGGCTACCTGGTGCTGCTGCGGGCACACTCCCGGGTGATCCGGGTCGGCAGCGCAGCCAAGGTCGGCGCCGGCGTCATCGACGTCAGCACCTACCCGAACACCACGGACCTGCTGCTGATCGCCGACATCATGATCACCGACTACTCCTCGATCATGTTCGACTACGCCGTCACTGGGCGTCCGATGATCTTCTTCACCCCGGACCTGGACGACTACCGCGACCAGCTGCGCGGCGTCTACCTCGACCTGGAGGAGGTCGGCCCGGGCCCGGTGGTCTCCACGCAGGAGGAGGTGCTGGCGACGATCCTCGCCATCGACGATGTGGCGCAGCGGTTCGCGGAGCGCTACGTGCAGTGGCAGGCCGACTACACGCCGTGGGACGACGGGGGCAGCTCGACCCGCGTGCTCGACCGGCTGCTCGTCGACGCCCCGCCGGCCGATCCGGCCGTCCTCAACTGACCCCAACCTTCGAGTTGTCAGACTCACAGGTCGCTCTGGCGCCCTGACGTTCTGACAACTCGGGTCAGGGCAGGTGGATGGTGGCGGTGAGCATGTTGTGGTCGGACGGGATCACGCCGACGAACCTGCCCGCGGTGTCGAGGTCCACGGCGATGGCTGACACGGCGACCCGGATCTTCGAGCTGTGCCAGATGTAGTCGATGTCGGCGCCGTTGTCGTACTTCGACCGCCGGGCGTAGGGGTCGAAGTTGTTGTACGTGTTGTAGTCGAGGTTTGCCCGATGCTCTGCGGTCGCGGACTTGGCGATGGCCCAGGAGTTGTTGGTGTTGCCCAACGGCTCGCGATAGCCGGCTTTGCTCAGCACATCGTAGATAACGTTGGATGGCTTGTACGACCGCCCCGAGTTGAAGTCTCCGCCGATCACGACCGGCAGCCGCTCAGGATTCTTG
>JBBRIY010000285.1:0-4064 GCA_038220215.1 Propionibacteriales bacterium | reverse complement strand
GATCGGCGCTCCGAGCCAGGCGCCGGTTACGCGGTGCTCGGAGCCTGCCAGAGGTTGATGCCACCCTCGGTGGCGTAGCGGTCGATGTCGGCGAGCTCCTCTGCGGTGAAGTCCAGGTTGCGTACCGCGCCGAGGCTGTCCTCGAGCTGCTTCACGCTGGAAGCGCCGATCAGCGCCGAGGTGACGCGCTCGTCGCGCAGCACCCAGGCGAGTGCCAGCTGGGCGAGCGTCTGGCCGCGGCTGGCCGCCAGGTCGTTCAGCGCACGGATGTGAATGAGGTTCTGTTCGGTCAGCAGGTCGGTCGACAGCGACTTGCCCTGCGAGGCCCGTGATCCGGCAGGCACACCGTTGAGGTACTTGTCGGTGAGCATCCCCTGCGCGAGTGGCGAGAAGGCGATGACGCCAAGGCCGGTGTCGCCGACGGCGTCCAGCAGGTCCTCCTCCACCCAGCGGTTCAGCATCGAGTAGGACGGCTGGTGGATCACCAGCGGCGTCCCCAGGTCACGCGCGATCGCGACCGCCTCCCGGGTCCGCTCACCGGAGTAGGACGAGATGCCGACGTAGAGCGCCTTGCCCTGCCGCACGGCGGTGTCCAGCGCGAGCATGGTCTCTTCCATGGGCGTGCTCGGGTCGTAGTGGTGGTGGTAGAAGATGTCGACGTAGTCGAGCCCCGTCCGCGCCAGAGACTGGTCGAGGGAGGCGAGCAGGTACTTGCGTGAACCGAGGTCTCCGTAGGGGCCGGGCCACATGTCCCAGCCGGCCTTGCTGGAGATGACCAGTTCGTCACGGTAGGGGCGGAAGTCCTCGCGCAGGTGGCGGCCGAAGTTGGTCTCTGCCGAGCCGTAGGGCGGGCCGTAGTTGTTGGCCAGGTCGAAGTGGGTGACGCCGAGCTCGAAGGCGCGGCGCAGGATCGACCGCTGCCGGTCGAACGGGGTGTCATCGCCGAAGTTGTGCCACAGGCCCAGCGAGATGGCCGGCAGCTTCAGCCCGCTGCGTCCGACGGCGCGGTAGGGCATGCGTCCGTCGTAGCGGTCGGGGTCGGGGGAGTAGGTATCCAGGATCGGCATTGCGGCAAGCCTTTCGTGTGGTGCAGGTCAGCACTCGATGACGTTGAGGGCAAGCCCGCCTCGGGCGGTCTCCTTGTACTTCACGCTCATGTCAGCCCCAGTCTCGCGCATCGTCTTCAGTACCGAGTCAAGACTGACGATGTGGCTGCCGTCGCCGCGCAACGCGGTGCGTGCTGCGGTGACCGCCTTCACCGCCGCGATGGCGTTCCGCTCGATGCACGGGATCTGCACCAGCCCGCCTACCGGGTCGCAGGTGAGGCCGAGGTTGTGCTCCATCCCGATCTCCGCAGCATTCTCCACCTGTCCGGGGGTGCCACCCATCAGGGCAGCCATGCCGGCGGCAGCCATCGAGCAGGCCGCCCCGATCTCGCCCTGGCAGCCCACCTCCGCGCCACTGATCGATGCCAGTTCCTTGATCACCACGCCGATCGCGCCGGCCGTCAGCAGGAAGCGCACGATGCCCTCATCCCCGGCACCGTGCATGAAGCGGCGGTAGTACATCATCACCGACGGCGCCACCCCGGCCGCGCCGTTGGTGGGCGCCGTGACCACCCGTCCACCGCCGGCGTTCTCCTCGTTCACCGCGAGGGCGTAGAGGGTGAGCCAGTCCATGCCGCGCAACGGGTCGGTGCTGTCGGTCTCCACCTGAAGACGGTGCAGGAGTTCCGGCGCCCGCCGGCGCACCTTGAGACCGCCGGGGAGGACGCCTTCGGTGGTCATGCCGTGGTGCACGCAGTCCTGCATCACCGCCCAGATGTGCAACAGTTCCGCGTCGATCTCCGCGTCGCTGCGCCAGACCCGCTCGTTCTCGCGCATCAGGCGGGCAACCGAGAACCCGGTTTCCGCGCAGTGTGCGAGCAGCTCTGCGCCGGTGCGGAACGGGAATGGCAGCACCGTCGAATCCGGCTTCACCCGGTTCGGCCCGGTCTCGGACTCGTCCAGCACGAAGCCGCCGCCCACCGAGTAGTAGGTGCGCTGGCTGAGCTCGACCCCTGCGGCGTCCCAGGCCGTGAAGATCATGCCGTTGGAGTGCACGGGCAGCGTCCGGTTCCGGTGCAGCACCACGTCGGTGTCCGGATCGAAGTCGATGTCATGGTCGCCTGCCAGCATCAGCCGGTGGCCGGCGCGCACCGCATCGACGAGCGGACGGACGGCCGGCGGGTCGACCAGGTCGGGCCGGTGGCCGGCGAGGCCGAGGACGACGGCAGGGACGCTGCCGTGCCCGTGGCCGGTGGCACCGAGGGAGCCGAACAGTTCCGCCTTCACCGAAGCGACCCGCTCGAGCAACCCGTCAGCGGCCAGCGAGGTCACGAACCGGCCGGCGGCCTTCATCGGCCCGACGGTGTGGGAGGAGGAGGGTCCGATCCCGACCCGGAAGAGATCAAAGACGCTCAGGGCCATGATCCGACACTACCGTTTCAGTCCGTGCGCAAGGATTGGGCATGACCATCGTGCTCGGCGTCCTGATCGCCGCCCTCGCTGTCGCACTCGTGGTGTGGCAGCGCCGCTCCCGTCGTGACGAGATGTTCGCCGGGATCACCCCGGGCCTGCAACCCGCCCAGGGGCAGCTCGAACAGCGCGTCCGAATCGGACGGGCCGAGGCCGCGCCGGTCGCGGTGCGCTTCGAGCCGCCGCAGGGCGTCCGTCCCGCGCTTGCCGGGCTGATCGCCGAGTCCCGGCTCGAGACGGTAGCGATCTCGGCAACACTCGTCGACCTCGCCGGGCGCGGATGGCTGACAATGCGCCCGATCGAGGCTGACGGTGACGCGAAGCAGCATCCGTTGGACTGGGTGTTCACCGCTGCAGAGGTCCCGCCGTCCGAACCGCTCAGCCGGGTTGAGCGCGACCTCATCTCCGAGGTCTTCGGCGATGGCCGCGTGACGACGCTGCAGGATGTCCGCCGACGGGGAGGCCTCGCGCGCGTGCTCGACGCTGTCGCCATCGAAGCGGGCGAGCGTAGCTGGTTCCTGCCGGCACCCCCGGTCAGCCTCGCCGTGGTCGGCGGCGGCGCTGCGGTGCTCGGGGTCGTCGTGTTGATGATGGGCGCAACCGTTGCGCCCATCGGCCTCGGCCTCCTCGCCGGTGGCGCTGTGGCCTTTCTCGGTGGACGCGGCCTGCCGCAGCCGGTGAGCGCAGAGGGTTACGCCGCCCGCGTCCAGTCCCTCGGGTTCAAGCAGTACCTTGCGACGGCAGAAGCGGAACAACTGCGGTTCGAGGTCGGCATCGAGCAGTTCAGCCGTTACCTGCCCTACGCGATGGTCTTCGGAGTGGTCGACCACTGGAGGCACGTCTTCGCTGACGCGCTGCAGGCGGAACTGGACGCCGGTGGCGAGTTCTCCGGCTTCGGCTGGCTCGCCATGGACAACATGCTGACGACGGTTCTGATGGTTGACCTGCTCACCGACGGCGGGCTGCTGGACGGCTTCGGTGACGGGTTCGGTGACGGTTTTGGTGGCGACGGCTTCGACGGTGACCCGGGAGGCGGCGGCTTCGAGGGGGACTCCGGCAGCGACGGCGGTTTCGGCGGGTTCGACGGCGGTGACGGTGGCTTCGGGGGCTTCGATGGCGGCGGTTTCGGCGACTGAAGATCATCCCAACGGACGACCCGATACGCCTGCGGGGAGGACGTGGAGAAAGCTGTGAGCCTCCTACGTTGGAGCTGTGAGCACATCCAGCGGCACCCTGACCCTGCCAGACCAGATCGCATCGGCGACCGACCTGACCAAGACCTATGGCTTGGGAGAAGCGGTGGTCCGGGCCCTGGACGGGGTGAGCGTCAGCTTCGCCAGGGGCTCGTTCACGGCGATCATGGGCCCCTCCGGTTCGGGCAAGTCGACCCTGATGCACTGCCTGGCCGGCCTGGACCGACCGACGACCGGACGGGTGGTGCTCGGCGGTAATGTCCTCTCCGAACTCAACGACCGGGCGCTCACCAACGTGCGACGCGACAACGTCGGGTTCGTCTTCCAGGCGTTCAACCTCCTGCCGACCCTCACC
>JBBRIY010000284.1:0-4075 GCA_038220215.1 Propionibacteriales bacterium | reverse complement strand
CCGACCATGGTGCCCGGCAGGGCCGACGTCATCTGTGGCGGCGCCCTGATCGCGCGGCGGATCGCGTCCCTCCTGGCACCCGAGCTCACGGTGAGCGAGGCGGACATCCTTGACGGGCTGGTGCTGGGACTAGTGCTGAGGCTGGTGCGCAGCGCCCAGTTGTGAGCGTTACCCAACGAGCCGCGATGTTGCGCGCTACCACCGCTCAGGGAGCGTTAGATAACGAGTTGGTAACGGATCCTGTGATTGATTGTTAAGGCTCACATGTGAGCCTTAACATCTCACGTAACGGCCAATGGCGGCCGTCCGGTGCCGGTGGCTTTCCTTCCACCCCCGGGTGCGAACAAGGAGGTTTGTCGAATGAAGAAGACTATTGGTCTTTTCGCCGCCGGCGCGCTGGTGCTGGCACTTTCAGCCTGTGGCGGGGCCGCTCCAGCAGGCAGTGCCGGTACTGCCGGTGGGCCCAAGGCACTGGACCAGCTCGTTGTCGGCTTCGCCCAGGTGGGCGCGGAGAGTGGCTGGCGCACAGCCAACACCAAGGACATCCAGGCTGCGTTCAAGGAAGCCAACATCAAGCTGCAGTTCTCCGACGCCCAGCAGAAGCAGGAGAACCAGATCAAGGCGATCCGCTCCTACATCCAGCAGAAGGTCGACTACATCGCCTTCTCGCCCGTCGTCCAGACAGGCTGGGATGCCGTGCTCAACGAGGCGAAGGCAGCCAATATCCCGGTCATCCTCACCGACCGCGCCGTCGATTCCAAGGACACCTCGCTGTACAAGACCTTCCTCGGTTCAGACTTCGTGCTCGAGGGCAAGAAGGCCGGCGACTGGCTCGTCGCTGACGTCAAGGGCGCCTCGGCTCCCGTCAACGTGATCCAGCTGGAAGGCACCACCGGTTCTGCTCCGGCCATCGACCGCGCCACAGGCTTCGCCGACGCGATCAAGGCCGACCCGAACATCAAGGTCGTCGCCAGCCAGACCGGTGACTTCACCCGCGCCGGCGGCAAGCAGGTCGCTGAGGCGCTTCTGAAGAGCCATCCCGAGGCCACTGTCATCTACGCACACAACGACGACATGGGTCTTGGCGCCATCGAGGCCATCGAAGCTGCAGGCAAGGTGCCCGGCAAGGACATCAAGATCATCACCGTCGACGCTGTCAAGGACGGCATGACCGCCCTCGCCGCAGGCAAGATCAACTACATCGTCGAGTGCTCGCCCCTGCTCGGCAAGCAGATGATCGAGATCATCACCAAGCTCAACGCCGGTGAGACCGTGCCCGCTCGCATCGTCACAGAGGAAGGCGAGTTCAACCAGGAGCAGGCAAAGGCTGCCCTGCCCGACCGCAAGTACTGAGCCCTGGCGCAGTACCCTTTCCCCGCCCCAAGGTGGGTGCGTGGCCCGTGGCCGCGCACCCACCGGCGTGCGGGTAACCCGAACCAGGAGTTGGAGGCAACGATGCCTGACAGTGTGAAAGTGCCGGTCCCCACCCTGCCCCCGGTCGTCGAGATGACCGACATCTCGATCAGCTTCCCCGGCGTGAAGGCCCTGGACGCCGTCGACTTCCGGATGTTCCCCGGTGAGGTGCACTCACTGATGGGAGAGAACGGTGCCGGCAAGTCCACCCTGATCAAGGCGCTCACCGGTGTGTACAGCGTCGACAGCGGCGTGATCAGGCTGGGCGGCGAGAAGGTCACATTCTCGGAGCCGGCCCAGGCGCAGGCTGCGGGCATCAGCACCGTGTACCAGGAGGTCAACCTCCTCGGGAACCTCACCGTCGCGGAGAACGTCCTGCTCGGACGCGAGCCCCGGCGTTTCGGCGGTATCGACTGGCGGGCGATGCGCCGTCGCGCCGCCGAGATCCTCGAGGGCCTCAGCCTCGACGTCGATCCGAACTCACTGCTCAACTCGCATTCGCTGGCCGTCCAGCAGCTCGTCGCGATCGCCCGGGCCATCGACATCAACGCCAAGGTGCTGATCCTCGACGAGCCCACTTCCAGCCTCGACCTGGAAGAAGTGGCCGAGCTGTTCCGCGTCATCCGTTCCCTGAAGGAGTCGGGCGTCGCGATCCTGTTCGTCAGCCACTTCCTCGACCAGGTCTATGAGATCAGCGACCGGCTCACCGTCCTGCGCAACGGGCAGTTGGTGGGGGAGTACCTCACCCCCGAGCTTCTGCGCATCGACCTGGTGCAGGCGATGATCGGCAAGGAACTTGCCACGCTCGACGATTTGGAGAGCCGCGTCCATTCCGGCGAGCGTGACGTCGCTACCGAAGAGGGCGTCGGGCCCTTCCTCGTCGCATCGGGGATCACCCGCAAGGGCGTGATCGCTCCGGTCGACATGGTCATCGGCGCCGGAGAGGTGGTCGGCCTCGCCGGCCTGCTCGGCTCCGGACGCACCGAGATCGCCCGCCTGATCGGCGGCGTCGACCGCACCGACGCAGGGCAGCTCGAGGTCAATGGCGAGACCATCAAGTTGAGGACGCCGCGGCAGGCCATCAAGCACCGCATCGCCTACTCCTCGGAGAACCGTCGGGCAGAGGGCATCGTCGACGAGCTGAGCGTGCGCGACAACGTGATCCTCGCCCTCCAGGCTGACCGGGGCTGGTTCCGCCCGATCCCGCGCAAGCGCCAGGACGAGCTCGCTGCCAGCTACATCGAAGCCCTCAACATCAAAACCCCGAACGCGGACACCCCCGTCCGCAACCTTTCCGGCGGCAACCAGCAGAAGGTGCTGCTTGCCCGCTGGCTGGCGATCGCACCCCGCCTGCTGATCCTCGACGAACCCACCCGTGGCATCGACGTCGGCGCCAAGGCCGAGATCCAGAAGCTGGTGTACTCCCTGGCAGAGAACGGGATGAGCGTGCTGTTCATCTCGGCAGAGCTTGAAGAAGTGCTTCGCCTGAGCAACCGGATCGTCGTGCTCCGCGACCGGAAGAAGGTCGCCGACCTGCTGAACGACGGCCTGGATGTCGACGACCTGCTGGCCCTGATTGCGGAGGGCGCCACCGAACCCGAACCAGTGACCGGAGCCGCATCGTGAAGTACCTGGGCCGCGCCTTTTCCAACCGGCTGTTCTGGCCGGTGGTCATGCTGGTGGCGCTGGTGGCCATCAACGTGATCGCCGTGCCCGGCTTCCTGACAATCACGGTGAACAGCGAGGGACACCTGTTCGGCAGCATCATCGACATCGTCCGCAATGGTGCGCCGACCCTGATCATCGCCGTCGGCATGACGCTGGTGATCGCAACCCGGGGCATCGACCTGTCGGTCGGCTCCATCTGCGCGATCTCGGGTGCTGTCGCCTGCTCGATCATCCTCGGCTCGCCGAACCCGGACGACCCGGCAGTGGTGGGCTGGGCAGTGCTCGTGGCGGTCGGACTTTCACTGCTGCTGGGTGTCTGGAACGGCTTCCTGGTCGCAGTGCTGGGGATCCAGCCGATCATCGCGACCCTGATCCTCATGACGGCCGGACGCGGCATCGCGATGCTGATCACCGAAGGCAACATCCTCACGGTGGAGAGTGCGCCGTTCAAGTTCCTCGGCTCCGGCTTCCTGTTCGGAATCCCGGTTGCCACCATCTTCGGCGCGGTCATCATTATCTTCGCAGCGCTCCTCACCCGCAGGACGGCACTCGGGTTGCTGATCGAGAGCGTCGGCATCAACCCTGAGGCCAGCCGGCAAGCCGGCGTCCGCGCCCGGGGCCTGCTGTTCACCGTGTACGCGTTCTGCGCCGTGCTCGCCGCGATCGCCGGACTGATCCTTACGTCCAACCAGACCGCGGCCGATGCCAACAACACCGGCCTGTTCATCGAGCTGGATGCGATCCTGGCGGTCGTCCTCGGCGGCACGTCCCTCAACGGTGGCCGCTATTCGCTCGCGGGCACCCTTGTCGGCGCGCTGGTGATCCAGACCCTCGTGACCACCGTCTACACCGTCGGCATCCCGCCGATCGCAACGATGGTGTTCAAGGCAGCCGTGGTGACGGCGGTCTGTCTCCTGCAGTCGGAGACCACGTCCGCGGCATTCGCCCGATGGCGATGACGCCGCTCCACGGCGCCGAAGCCGGTCGCTGAAGT
>JBBRIY010000283.1:0-4076 GCA_038220215.1 Propionibacteriales bacterium | reverse complement strand
CCATCACCGATTCCTTCAGTGCCGGCGGCGGAGCCGTCCGCGACA
The DNA here is from genome assembly GCA_038220215.1 of Propionibacteriales bacterium. Classification (GTDB taxonomy): domain Bacteria; phylum Actinomycetota; class Actinomycetes; order Propionibacteriales; family Propionibacteriaceae; genus Propionicimonas. The sequence goes on along the minus strand of JBBRIY010000283.1, from coordinate 4,031 downwards.
GCAGGGACATGGCGGTGGCGGTCTCCCGGAACTCCACGACCTCACGCTGGCAGGTCGCGCAATCGGCAAGGTGGGTCTCGAACTCCTCGAGCTCAGGACCGTCCAGCGCGTTCATCACGTAGGCGCCGACAGCGCCATGGATCTCGCTCATGCCTCCACCCCCAGGGCGTCACGCAGGCCAATGAGGCCGTCACGTATTCGTGTCTTCACAGTGCCCAAGGGCAGCTTAAGGAGCGACGCGACCTGCGTCTGGGTATAGCCACCGAAGTAGGCTAGCCCGAGTGCTTCCCGCTGGATCGCGGTCAGCGAGGCCATCCCTTTGCGGACGCGGTCGACGTCCATCTTCTGCTCGACGTTGTCCCAGACGTGGTCGGCTTCCCGGACCACAGCTGTGACCGCGTAGTGCTCGTCGCGGGCCACCTCGCTGCTGACCGATCGCACCCGGTCGACCGCACGGCGGTGGGCCATCGTCGACATCCAGGCCAGGACGCTGCCCTTGTCAGGTGCGTACCGGGCCGACTGGCGCCAGACCTCCACGAACACCTCCTGGGTGACTTCGGCCGCATGGTCGGGGGAGCGCAGGACCTTGAGCACCAGCCCGTAGATGCGGGACGAGGTCAGGTCGTAGAGCTCGGAGAACGCTTCTTCGTGGCCCCGTGAGGAGCGAGCCACCAGCTCGGCCAGGTGCGCGCCTTCTGCGTCGCGCCCAACCAGATCGTTACGGGCCGCCGGATCGGCCCGGGAGGCATCGCCCCCCGGACCGGACGGCACTGCGGAGATCCCCATCCTTTGATCTCCCGTCAGTGACTAGTCGTTGTGGTCATGCCGACCTCGTACCCGTTGCCAAACCTGATCAGGAGGCCGGCAGCAGGACGGTGTCGATGATGTAGACCGTCGCGTTGGCGGTCTGGACGTTGCCACACAGCACCTTGGCGGTCTTGTTCACCATGAAGTCCTCGCCGGACCCGGTGACCATGACGCCCTGCTTGGGGTTGAGGCTGTCGAAGTCGCCAGCCAGGTTCTCCGGGGTCAGCGTCTGGCCGACGACGTGCTCGGTCAGGATAGCGGTGAGCATTTCCTTGTCAGCCAGCACCTTGTTCAGGGTCGCCTTGTCGATCTTGGCGAAGGCGTCGTTGGTGGGCGCGAAGACGGTGATGCCCTCGGCGTTGTTCAGGGTGTCGACCAGGCCGGCCTTCTTGACAGCGGTCACCAGCGTGCTGAGCAGCGGGTTGTTGCTGGCTGCCGTGGCAACCGGGTCCTGAGACATGCCGTCGAACGAGCCCTTGCCGTCCTTCGGCACCGCGGAACAGGCCGCGCCGAAGGGCTCGCCCATCGCTGCGGTCATCGACGGCGTCATGGCCGGGGTGGTCATCGGGGCGCTGGCGCTCATGGACGGCGCGGTGGACGAGGCCGGCGCAGCCGGGGTCGTCGCCCCCGTGCAGGCGGACAGTGCCAGCGGCAGCGAAAGGGCTGCGGCGAGGCCGGCGAGCTTTGCGGAGCGATTCTTGGAGAACATGGTGGGGAGTTCCTTCCCGTCGGTGGTCAGACACAAGAGGTGCATCTGTCTCTCACTGGGTATTCGGTGCGGTGGGTCTCTTGGATTGGTGGATCGTCAAACGGATGTGAATTGGATCTGGTGCCAGCCCCGGGCCCCGCTCGGGAAGACCTTGGTGCGCTCCTCCGGCTGGGTGTTCCCTTCGAGGTCGGTGGCCCGGACCTGGGCGCTGTGCAGCCCGGCCGGCCCGTCGAAGACGTAGGACCACTGCCGCCACAGGTCAATGCCACCGGCGGCGGCGAGCTTGGCTTCGGCCCAGTCGCCCTCGTCAATACGGATCTCGACCTTGGCGATGCCCCGGTGCTGCGCCCACGCGACGCCGGCGATCACGGGCTTGTCCTTGGGCAAGGTCTTGAGCGACTGCGGCACCTCGATCCGGCTCTGGGTGAGGATCGGGGCGTCGGTGGCCCAGTCGCGGGCCGTCCAGTAGGCGGTGCGTTTTGCGTACGTGGTGAACTCGATGCGCTGCAACCACTTGGTTGCCGAAACGAAGCCGAACAGTCCGGGCACCAGCATGCGGGCCGGGTAGCCGCGCTCGTCGGCCAGCGGCTCCCCGTTCAGGCCGACGACGACCATCGCGTCCCTGCCGTCGGCAAGTGCCTGGTAGGGCGTCGAGCAGGTGTAGTTCGAGTCGAGCGAGTACGAGTACGCCTGGTCGACGCCGGGCTGGACGCCGACGCGCTCGATCAGGTCTTTGAAAGGCACTCCCAGCCAGCGTCCGGTGCTGACGTAGGGGCCACCGACCTCGTTGGAGACGCAGGTGAGGGTGATGTCGCGCTCGACCAGCGGCATGGCCAGCAGGTCGTCGTAGGTGAGGGTGAGCGGGCGGTCGACCATGCCGTCGAGGGTCAGCGACCAGGTGGAGGCGTCGATGTGCGGCGTGACGAGGCTGATGTCCACCCGGTAGAAGTCGGCGGCCGGCGTGGTGAAGGAGCTCACCCCTTCCACCTGGATGCCGTCGGGGAGCGCCGTGGCTGCCGAGGCCGGGGCGGGCAGTCCCAGTGCACGACGCGCGGCGGTGGCGGCCTCGCGCACGCGTCCGACGACGAAGCCGCCCGCACCGGCGACCGCGGCGACGGCGGCTGTTCCGCCGAGACCGGCGAGGAAGCCGCGCCGGGAGCGCCCCTTGGCTGCATCGAGCGCCGAGCGTTCTGCTGCGTCCGGCACGGGCCGGGTGCGCAGCAGGTGCAGTGCTGCGACTCCGGCGACGCCGGCGACGACGGACGCGATCGCGTCCGTCCACGGACCACGGGTGAGGGCAGCCCCCGCGCCGGCGACGCCGAGCAGCCCGATGGCGACGGCGGCGATCCGCGGGCGCCGCCACGCGATCAGCCCGACGACGGCGCCGAAGATCACGAGGACCACGGCGACGCTGCTGACGAGAATTGGCTTGTCAGCGGTGCCGAAGGTGCGGACAGCGAACTCCTTGGCCGGGGTCGGGGCCGCGTCGATAAGGGCGGAGCCCACCGCCAGCAATGGCGAGGAGACAGGGTTCACCAGCGCCGCCACCAGATGGCCGACCCCGACGGCAGCGCCGGCCGCGACCACCCCGGTGAGCGCGCGCAGCACCGCCCGCGGTTGTGCTGCCTGCTCTTGTTCCGGGCGGTCTTGTTCCGGGCGGTCGGGGAGCGGGGCTGTCGAAGGTACGCGCGAAGTGGTCACGCCATTGGTTCGTAGCCGACCCCGCGACGGATTGGTTTCGGGCCAGGCGGGCAGTCCTTCGGGTGAGTCAGGAAGAGAGCCACCAGGTGACGTGCGTCACGTGCGAAGTCGTCCGGCTCGAGACCGGGACCAGCGTGAGGTCGGGCACGCCGTCGAAGACGCGGATCCCCTGGCCAAGGGTGATCGGGACGATGTGCAGCCTCAGCTCGTCGATCAGGTTGAGGGCGAGGAAGGCGTTGGTCGTTCCCGGGCCGCCGGCGATGGAGACGTCCCGTGTTCCTGCGGCGGCGCGGGCGCGTTCGAGGGCCACCTCGGGGCCGTCGGTGACGAAGTGGAAGGTGGTGCCGCCCTCCATCACCAGGTCGGGACGCGGACGGTGCGCGAGCACGAACACGGGTCCGTGGTACGGCGGTTCCGGTCCCCACCAGCCCTGCCAGTCCAGGTCCCAGTCGCCCCGGTCGGCGCCGAACATGTGGAGTCCCATGATGAACGCACCGGCGTCGACGATGGCGTCGATCTCCGCCTGGTTCTCCTCGGGATGCTCGAACATCCAGGTCCCCAGCCGCTCCCCCACTTCAGGACCGAACGGGTGCTCCCTGCTCTGGTCGTGCCCTGCGGCAACCCCGTCCAGCGAGACGGCCAGATCGGCCTTGACGAGCTGCATGCTTCCTCCTCGACTCGGTTGTCCGACGCTACGCGCGGCGCGGGGGCGGATTCAATGCCCGGATCCTAGGGTGGAGGGGTGAATGATCGAAGCAGCCAGGTGGTGGCCGTGATGGGACGCGGCGTCGTCGACAACCTGACGCCGCTGCTG
>JBBRIY010000282.1:0-4098 GCA_038220215.1 Propionibacteriales bacterium | reverse complement strand
GTCGCGCAGGAGCTTCTCGTCGATCACGGGGTCGATTCTGCCGGTTGGGCGATCACTCTGCCACCGCCGCCAGCCGCTGCTCCAGGTAACGCCGCTCGGGCTCGGTGGGGGCGAGGTCGATCGCGACGCGGTAGTGGGCCGCGGCCTCGGCGACCAGCCCGGCGCGACGGCTCAGGTCGGCCTGTGCTGCGGGCAGCAGGTGGTAGCCCTCCAGCCGTCCGGACGCTGCCAGCAGGGCCAGTGCTGCGAGGCCGGCCTGTGGCCCTTCGGCCATTCCGACGGCGATCGCGCGGTTCAGTTCGACGACGGGGGAGTCCGGCAGTTCGCCGTAGCGGGCGAGGATGCCCCGCCAGTCGGTGTCGGACGCCGAGGGCGCGCGGGCGTGGATGGCCTGAATCTCCGCCTGGACCCGGTACGCGCTGCGCCTTCGGCTCGCGGAGGATTCCAGCAGGGCGAGGCCCTCGGCAATCTCCAGGGTGTTCCAGCGTGACCGGTCCTGGTCCTCCATCGGTACCAGGTCGCCGACCTCGTCCACCCGGGTCGAGGCGCGGGAGTGCTGCAGGAGCATCAGTGCCAGCAGGGCGACCGGCTCGGGATCGGGCATCAACCGTGCGAGCAGGCGGGTGAGCCGGATCGCCTCCGCGGCGAGGTCGAGGCGCTGCAGGCTCGTCCCCGAGGTGGCCTTGTAGCCCTCGTTGTAGACGAGGTAGAGGACAGCGAGCACCCCGTCGAGGCGCTCGGGCAGAGCCTCAGGCGGCGGCACCTGATACGGGATTCCTGCATGGGTGATCTTCGCCTTCGCCCGCACAATGCGCTGCGCCATCGTTGACTCGCTCACCAGGAATGCCCTCGCCACCTCAGGGGTGCTCAGGCCCCCGACGGTGCGCAGGGTGAGAGCGACCCGCGCGTCCAGCGGCAGGGCCGGGTGTGCGCAGGTGAAGATCAGTCGCAGCCGGTCGTCCCACTCGGGGTCGCGCACGGCGCGTTCTGCCGGGTCATCCGGCGTCCGTGGGCGTGCGTCCTCCATGGTCGTCCAATCCTGCAGCTTGCCGGTCTCGACGCCCCTGCGGCGCAGGCGGTCCAGCGCGAGGTTGCGTGCCGACGTGGTGAGCCAGGCGCCCGGGTTCCGCGGCACCCCGTCGCGGGGCCACGTCGTGAGCGCACGCTCGAACGCGGCGGCCGCGGCCTCCTCCGCCACGTCCCAGTCACCGGTGAACCGGATGATCGTCGCGACGATGCGGGCCCAGTCGGTCTCGTAGGCAGACCGGACGGCGGCGCTGACGCCCCCGTCCAGCCCGGGCGCCCGCACCGTGCCGTCGGCGGTCAGTGAGCCACCCCCAGCGCGGGTTCGCTCCGCTTCCCGAGCTCGGACGCTTCGCGCCGTGCCCGCTCCACGTGGTCGTCCTCGACGTCGAACGGCCACGCCGGGCTCAACACCATGAGCCCGCCGCGGGCCATGGGGTGGGCGGCCGCGACCTCGATCGCCTCATCGAGGTCACGCACCTCGAGGAAGTCGATGCCGGCGATCCACTCCTTGGATTCGGTGAACGGTCCGTCCGAGACGACCACGCGGCCGTCACGGAGCATCACCTGCGTTGCGTCGGCCGGCGGACGCAGCACGTCTCCGAACAGCCGGACGCCGCGGTCGTCCATCTCCTGCACCCACGGCTCGACGTCGTCAGGGCCGTCCTTCTCGCCGTCGGGATCGACGCAGACCATCATCAGGTAGCGCTTCCCCCTCGTGGGCTGTTCGGGGAAGCCGTGCGGCACCACACGGTGGTCGGGTGCTGCGTCCGGCCAGACCATGAACGGGCGCACCTCTGCGCTTGCGAACCGTGCGGCCGGGTGCCTGGAAGCGATCTCGATCGCCTCGTCCAGGTCGCGGCACTCGATGATGTCGAAGCCACCGACCCATTCCTTGGCCTCGGTGAACGGGCCCTCGGTCACCAGCACCTGACCGCCGCGGACCTTGACGGTGGTGGCGTCCTCGCCCGGACGCAGGCGCTCGCCATACTCGGAGACGCCACGGGACTGTGTCTCGGCTGCCCACTCGGCAATGTTGTCCTCGGCGGGCTCGTAGGGCTGCGGGTCCTTGCCCGCGGTGTACATCAGCAGGTATTCCATCGGGGATCCTCTCTTCCTACACCGACGACGAACGGCCCGACCGGAAATCGACACCCGGCACCGACACGCTAGACATCCGCGTCCTCGAGGGGAACCCTCGGTGCATCAATCGCCGCACCAGACGACCGGCGGCTGCCCGCCACCGGTGGTGGTGCGGGACGAAGCGTCCGGTTGCGGGCCGGTGGTTGGCCGCCCCGTCCCGCTCTGCGTTCTGGATCAAGGTCACCAGTGTTGTCATCATGTGAGTCCTCCGTTCCTCACCCTGACGACGATCGCGCAGGACCGAAATCGACAGGCTCAGCCGGTCGTTGTCAGGGTGCGGCTCAGCAACTCCCTGAGGTTGGCGAAGGCGCGGAGGAAGGCCTGTTCGTTCCAGGCCGCGGTGTCCGACATGGTGTAGCCGTGGGGGGCGCCCTCATAGATCTCGTTGGTCGCGGTGAGGCCGGCCGCTTCCAGGGCAACGCCCAGAGCTGCCACGTTCGCCGGCGTCATCGACCCGTCGTTGTCCGCGTGCCCGAAGAGGAACTCGGCTCGTGCGGCGGCGAGCTCACGGTGCGGTGAGTCCGGCGCGTCGGTCACGAGGCCACCGGCGTGGAAGCCGGCGCAGGCAGCGACATCCTTGCTGCGTCCGGCGGCCCGCACGGCGAGCCGAGCACCCATGCAGAAGCCGACGACGCCCACCGGACCGGGTGTCACGCCCGGCAGGCCCCGCACGGTGTCGAGGTAGGTCGCGTTGTCCGCCACGGCCAGTTCGGCGCTCAGGTGCCCGATGCGCGGCCCAGCCACCTGCCAGAACGCCTCGCGTCCGCCCGGTGTCGAGAGGTCGCTGGTGGGGGCGATGTCGGCGACCGACCCGTCGCGGTAGAACACGTTCGGTGCCAGCACCACATAACCCCAGCCGGCGATCTCCGCTGCCATCTCCTCGATCCGGGGACGCAGGCCGAAGGCGTCCATGAAGAAGAGCACACCGGGCCCGTGGCCGGATGGGGGAGTGGCAACGATGGCCTCGGCAACGCCGTCAGCGGTGGGAATGGCGAGCATGGGCTCACCCTACGGAGGAGCGACAAGTGGACTCGGCCGGTCACGTTAGTATCTGCGCATGCATGCAGATACGCAGGTTCCCGCCACGACGGTGGACGCCGGGTTCGTCGACCTTGCCGCCGAGGTGTTCGCCCTCCTGTCCGACGCGACCAGGATCCGGATCATCCTCACCCTCGAGGGTGGCGAGCTTCCCGTCGGTGAACTCGCAGAGCGTGTGGGAAAGTCGCCGACGGCAGTGTCGCAGCACCTGGCGAAGCTGAGGTGGGCGAAGGTCGTCCAGACCCGGCAGGTCGGCACCCGCGTGTTCTACAGCCTCGTCGACGAGCACGCCCTCGAACTCGTGCGGCAGGCAGTGTTCCAGGCTGAGCACGTCGTCGACTTCTGGCCACAGCACCATCGTCCGGGTCAGGCGCCGGCCGGGCCGGACACCACCCGATGAGCGCTCCCGAGGCCGCGGTCGCCACGACCGACTACGCACCGGAGACCCTCGCCGGCCTGTGGCGCCGCATCGACGCCGACGACCTGCTCCGTGTCGGCGTGGTTGCCGCCCTCTCGGTGGTTGCTGCCGGGACGTCCTGGCTGGGCGGGCCGGCGTGGCTCGTCATCGCAGCGGCCGCCGTCGGCCTCGTTGTCGGCTGCTGGCCGATCGTGCGCGAGGCCTGGGAGGACATCCGTTCGCGCCGGATGAGCATGGAGCTGTCGATGCTGATCGCGATCCTCGCGGCAGCGCTGATCGGCGAGTGGGTCACCGCTTTGGTGATCACGACCTTCGTTCTGGCAGCCGAGATCCTTGAGGACCTCACCATGGATCGGGGCCGCGACGCCCTGACCGACCTGATGTCCTTCCTGCCACCGGTGGTGCAGCTGCGGGTCGAAGGTGTGCTGCGCAGCGTCCCGCTGGAGGAGGTGCAGGTCGCAGACATCGTGATGGTG